>CALLBE010000155.1 GCA_938001985.1 uncultured Verrucomicrobiales bacterium
GATATTGGAGGAAAATTTGCTATCCGAAAAGGTCCATGGAAAATGACTGATAATAAATTCCTTTATAACTTAGAAACAGATCCAAAAGAACAAGTTAATGTTAAGGATAAGCATCCTGAAATATTCAAGGAGCTGGCACAAACGCTTAAGAAATATCAAACACAAGGCCATTCTAGAAATGGCTTAAAATAGGGAAACTACTCTTTATCAAAATTAATTTAAAACCGCCTAACCTTTAGGCGGTTTTTTTATAAAGAGGTTCGCTAAGATATAAGTTCTCACGTTTGCCCTCTGACCTTGAACATTCCTCCTTTTATTCCATAAGGACACTTCCCAACAAAACAAGGGGGCCTCGCCCCTCACTGGACTTAAAGCGATCATCTCTTGATTAAAACTTGCCTTCCGCCTGTAGCTGAATCGCTTTTTGATCCTCAGGCCTGAGCTTTTGAATGGGGAACCGGTAGCGTTTCCCCGTGTCCGTCACAAGGGTCACTTGCTTGTTTTTATAAGCGATTATTTTACCAAAAACAGCGTTATCTTTTTTATCATACCAATAGCGATAACCTTTTCTTTCAAAGTCTTTCACACGCTTTTCAATCGCTCTTTGAGCATTGAAGGCACTCTGCTTTAATTGCCCCCATAAAAACTTGTGCTTACCCTTCGTATAGCCTCGATAACGAGCAAAGACTTCTTGGTCTGAGGTGACAATTAACAGTTGAGGAAAGGAGGTGACTTTGAAGTGATCTTTAACTTTTTTGAGAAAGCGGGCTTTTTCTTTGCGAGCTTCATCTTTCTTATCCTGATCGTATTCAAACTTAAGAAGGAGAACGTTCTGCTTCGCCCATTTCTTAAACCCTGGTTGATTTAATAACTCCTGCTCAATCAAAACGGCGGGAGCTCCAGAGTCTTTATTATTAAACCACATAAGAATGGGCTTTTTTTCCATTCTCGAACGTTGTCTGGTTTCTAAATAGCTGCGACTCCAATCACTTTTGACCAACTTCTGCTTTTTAACTAAAGCGTCAATCGTTGAGCTTGAACTGTCGAAATCATCGTCCGCCCAAACCAGCTCTTCACTCTCCAGTTTCTCCACTTCTTGTTGAGCCGATGCGTCATCGATTCGAGGCACAGAGTTAGATCCGTCTTGTAACAAGGGCGACTGACCATCAGCCCAAGGCTGAATTGATGAGGGTGTACTTGGGGCTGAAGCCGATGGGCTTGAACACCCCACTAAAACAAAGGTAGAAAAGACAAATAGCGCTGGCAGGAAAGCCAATGAAAAAGCCGAAGTTCCTCCTGATTTATTTCCCGAGATATTAACAAGCAGGTGTGTAGAAAAAGAAGAAAAGATCAACTTTAAAGGCATGGCATTAAAAAATCTTTTCATAGGCTTTGTCTTTCATACGAAAAAACAAAGCCTGAGTCCACCCAATCCTATGTTATCAATGTCTTGGATGGAGGTTTGATAAATAGAGACTAATAAACGTCACGAGCGTAACGCTTATCCTTCTTCATCTGCTTAACATAAGCCTCAGCCTCTTCCTGAGACATCTTGCCATGCTCTTCTAAGATTTGATGAAGTGCCTTATCCACGTCTTTAGCCATGCGGGAAGCATCTCCACAGACGTAGAAATGTGCTCCTTTTTGAAGCCACTCAAAGAACTGAGCGCCTTCTTGTAACATCAAATTCTGAACATAAACCTTCTCTTGTCCGTCACGAGACCAAGCCAATGACATTTTTTCTAATAAGCCATTGTTTTGCCATTGTGTGAAATCCTCTTGATACAAGTAATCAAGCTTCTCATGAGGATTACCAAAGAACATCCAATTCTGACCTTTAGCGCCACGAGCTTCTCTTTCTTCTAAAAACGCTCGGAAAGGAGCCACACCCGTTCCCGGACCACACATGATCATTGGAACAGAGTCATCTACAGGTGGACGGAACGCTGTATTGCTATGCATAAACACACGCGTTTGCTTGCCTTCAAAACGGTCTGATAAATAAGTAGAACAAACACCTCCACGCTTACGGCCATGGGAGTCGTATCGCACCACACCGACAGTCAAATGCACTTCGCCTGGGTGAGCCTTTGGAGAGGATGAAATCGAGTACAATCTAGGTTGCAGTTTCTTTAAATCCTCGAGTAATTCCTCTGCGTCACCATAGTCAGCAGGATGATCACAAACCAAATCAACCAAGCCGCGACCCCACATGAAGTCATCGAGAGCTTCTTTGCTACCGCTTTCAACTAAAGATCTTAAATAAGGAGAACCTGAACGCGCAGACCACTTCTCAACCAAACCTTTGTTAAGGCTCGTGATGTCGTAATGACTCAGCAGCGCTTCACGGAATGAAACTTCACCTTTGCCAATAGCCGCAGGAACTTCGGTGTTCGTATTGAAAGGAAGGTTTTTAAGGATTTCATCCACTAATTGCTCATCGTTTTGGGGATAAACACCCAAAGCATCTCCGGCCTCATAAGCTAGGTCAGAACCTTCGAGACTGAACTCCACATGATGCGTCTCACGAGCAGAGCTGAGGTCATTTAAATTAAAATTCTTTGTGATATCAGCGCCAAATGGATTCTTTTTAGTAAAACCATCTTCTTCCTCTTCATCATCAGCCACACTAGGTGCTGCGGCTCCTAAAATATTGATAATAGAGGTTTCCCACGACTTATAATCGTCATCGTACTCAACATCACAGTAGACAGGGTCTGTGATCTGTTCAGCGCCCAACTTGATGAAAGCTTCTTGGAATTCTTTAGCACATTGGTTGAAATCTGGGTATTCTGAGTCACCCATTCCAAATACAGAGAACTTAACACCAGCTAAGGAAGTGGCGGCTTCTGAGCGAATCCACGTGTGTAAGTCGTTTGCATTGTCAGGAGCTTCGCCATCACCGTAGGTGGATGTCATCACCAATACATGCTTTTCTGAAGCAAGGTTTCCAACCTCGTAAGAAGCCATATCCACCACATTCGGGATAAAATTACTCTTGCTTAATTTTTTAGAAAGCTTCTTGCCCAAGGCTTCAGTATTCCCTGTCTGTGAACCCACTAAGATGGTAATAGGCACTGGATCTCCTACCACAGCGGCTGTTGCGTTTTGAGCAAATGCCTTGGATAAAAAATCGCCTAACCACTGACGTTGTTCAGCGTTAAATGGAGCATTGTCTGGAATTGTGATATTTGCCATAACTTACAGGTTCAAAGCTTCCGCCTTAATTAGCGGGTTCAATACAATGGACATTCCATTACAATAATCAAGCGCAGAACGGCATATTAAAAAAAACATCTTATTTTTTATATAAAAACTCGAATGAGAGTGGAGTTTTTCAATCTGAAAACCGCTGATTCATGACAAAAGGCCCTTCGATTTTACCAGCGATAATCAAGCCCAAGAATAGAGCTGAATCCGCCTCCATTAACGCCTGAGCCATGAACTCGGTAATCTTCATCCGTCAAGTTTTCGAGCGTGAGATTCAGCGCCAGTTTTTCCGTCACTTGATAACCGCCACGCAGGGTTGCTATGACATAAGCAGGCGTCCCATTGATAGGTACTCGCTGAGCATCCGCGCCATTCAATTCATTAGT
>CALLBE010000156.1 GCA_938001985.1 uncultured Verrucomicrobiales bacterium
AACATTGAAAAATACGCTTTGTTTCAAGCGCGTTCTCCAATTATATCTCCCCGTTAGCAAGCTGTAGCGAGTTGGCGTACAAACGGATGAAGAAGTGTGGGCATCTGTAAAATCCATTCCCTCCTCAGCCATGCGGTCAATATGAGGCGTCAGCGCCTTCCCTTTATTATACGAAACATCTCCTATTCCCATGTCATCGGCTAAGATGAAAATAATATTAGGTCTTTCAGCGGCAGCTAATAGTGAGGCAAGTCCTAAAAAGGCAAGGGCAAGGGTTTTTATTTTCATGAATAATTAATAGATATCTTGAGTTTTAAAGAAATCAAGCGTTTGGATAAGTACTTGATTACAGTTTTTAATGGGGAGGCTCTTCCTAAAGCTGAGGGGGGGACCATGCCCCTTGCCTTTATATTTATCTAGATCAGAAACATTACCTGCTTCTAGCATCAATCTATTAAAGCGTTCCGCATTTTCATCGCATAGGGAACGGCTCTATCCACAGCCCCTCTCAACGCTATCGTTGCTGACGGAAGACTTCGAACATGCCAATCCCAACAGCCGTTGCTAGATTAAGGGAGCGGATAGGGCCTTCTTCCATTGGAATCTGAACGCCTCGAGACGCTTCTTTTTCTAATAAGCTCTCTGGCAAACCCCGGGTTTCTGGGCCAAAAACCAATCCACATTCTTTAGGGTAATCCACGTCCCAATAGCTTTGGTTTGTTTTCGTTGTGAAATAGTACAAGTCCAACTCAGGGTGTTCGCCTATGAAGTGATCCCAATCATCCCACAAATGCAGGTCCACACTGTTCCAATAATCCAAGCCAGAGCGGCGCACGGATTTCTCATCGAGTGAAAACCCTAGGGGTTGAATCAAGTGAAGCCTGGCGCCCTTGGACACACACAAACGGCCAATAGCGCCTGTGTTGTGAGGAATCTCAGGTTCGTAAAGAATGATGTGAAGCATAAGTTATGATGAAGGCAGTTTGGACTTAGGTTTCACTCGTTTCAACAAGATAACACCGATTAAAAGCAGACCTGAGAAGACCGCCATTCCTCCTGCAGAGCTGGTAGAGCTGGCTTCAATACCAAACCAACCGCCTATCATGGCACCAAAAAACTTGAGGCTTAGTAAATGCCCAATCATGGCAATCACAAACGAGAAGACAATCGATAGAATAATCATCACCCGCAAGCTTGAGGTCATCTGATAGGCAATGGCCGGTGGAATGATCATCATGGAAACCACCAGAATACTACCCACGGCCTCAAAGGCCATCACCGCCGTGATCGCACTCAGTAGCATCAATAAATAATAAATAAGCTGCGGCCGAGAAGCCACGGAATCCCCATGCTGAGGGTCAAAGGTCGCCAGTCGAAATTCTTTAAAAAACGAGACGATAAAGATCAAATTAATCACCGCAATCAACAACGCACGCCACACAATATGCGGAGGCGTCTCAAAATCAAACACCGCCATTTCTAAGTTTCCAAATAGCACATGACTGGGCTCAATATGAACATGGTCAGCCAGCAAACGCTGTAAAATCAATCCAATCGCAAAGAGCGTGGTGAACGAAATGCCAAGCGCAGAGCCCGAGTCAATCCCACTCACCTGTTGCAAGGACTTGGTCAACGCCACGCAGACAATTCCAGACACCACCGCGCCCACCAGTAGATAAAAAGTGTTCACCTCTCCCGTTACCAAATACGCAATCACAATCCCCGGCAGAACCGCATGAGAGATTCCATGTGACATCATGCTGTGCTTACCCACTAATAAAAAACAGCCCGGCAGCGAACACGCCACACCAAACAAGGCGGCCGTCACGACAATCCAGAGATCTAATTCCGTTAAATTCATCACTCGGGTAATCTAAAACGATAATTAGGCAATACTTCGTCCTCTTTTCCATCACCCGTGGAAGCTTGACCCTGCTGTTCTTGCGAAGGCAATGTGAACGATTTGTAATAAACTTTAGGCGTGCTTTTAACGACTTCCTTCTGAACACAACTCACCAAGGTCAACAAAAGTAAGCTTATGAAAAGCCTCAGTAAACAATGCTGCTGGATCATGCTCTGCACCTTAAAAAAGCAAATTACTTTTGTCGATATTTTCGCTCGCTAAATAATAAAAAGAGACGTTTCTTAGATTAAAAGATGATCAGCTCAAAAGACTTAACCGACGTTCAAATTCAAGCCCTCAAGGAATGGACCTCTCTTGGAGAGCCTCTAGGAGAAATTCAAAAAAAGCTAAATTCAGAGTTTAACCTGAAGGCCACTTATTTAGACACGCGCTTTCTTCTCCTAGACCTTAACTTAGAAATCGCCGCGCCGAAAGAACAGGAGCCTGAAGAGGAAAATACTGAGGAAGCAGCCCCTCAAACTCAGGAAAACTCTACAGAGGCTCAAGAAGTCTCTGCTCCCTTAAACCCAGCCGAGCTCACGGCGGGAGAGGTTCACGTAACCCTCGATCAAGTCACTCAAGCTGGCATGCTTTATAACGGCCAAGTTGTTTTCTCAGATGGGGAACAAGGGCGTTGGTGCATTGACACCGCTGGCAAACCAGGCATCACTCCCCAAACGCCTAACTACCAGCCAAAAATAGAAGATATCGAAACCTTCCAAACCAAACTGCGAGCGCTTTTGTCTAAGTAGACTAGCTTCTTCGGATAGAAACCGAAGCGCCATGCGCGTCCAGACCTTCGACTCGAGCGAAGGCATCTGTGAATGGAATCGAAGCAATAGCCGCCGCTTGCGAGCATCTGACAATACTGGTTCTTCGCTGGAACTGATCAGCTCTCAACCCTGAGAACGACTTGCCCGCACCTCCCGTCGGCAAGGTGTGACTAGGACCAGCAATAAAATCACCAACCGCTACGGGAGAGAAGTTACCAATAAAAATAGCCCCTGCTGTTTTCACCGCGGCAATCGATTGATCTTCAATCTTAGTATCAACAATCAAACTCAAATGCTCAGGCGCATAATCGTTGGAAAGCTGAATAGCTTGCTCAACCGACTGCGTGATGACAACGTCCGTATTATTGACTAAAACTTCGTTAATATAGCTGGCTCGGCTCAAGGACTTTAACTGCTCCTTGATCTCAGCCTCTACTTTTTCAACCAAGGATTCTGATGGGGTGAAAAATGCAATTTCACTGTCTCCACCGTGCTCAGCTTGCGCTAACAAATCCGCTGCAACATAAGCAGGGTTAGCCGAATCATCTGCAATCACCAACACCTCACTAGGTCCGGGTAATAAATCAATCGCAACCGCTCCGACAACCTGACGCTTCGCTTCAACGACAAAAGCATTCCCAGGGCCAAAAATTTTATCCACAGGCTTAACGCTTTCGGTTCCATAAGCCAATGCGGCAATGGCTTGCGCGCCTCCAACTTTTAGAATGGAAGTCGCCCCAGCTTGAACTAAGGCATAAAGTAAATCCGGGTTCACCTTGCCATCAGGACCGCAAGGGGTGGCTGCGACAATCTCAGGCACTCCAGCAGCTTTAGCAAACGCACCAACCATGAGTGAAGTAGAGACCAACGGGGCTTTCCCTCCTGGGATATAAATACCCACGCGATCGTAAGGAAGAAATCGCTCACCCACTTCAGCGCCTTGTCTATTCTGGCTCGACCAGTCTTGGCGAAGCGATTTCTCGGCAAAATCAAAAATATTAGCCCGACTCTCAGCTACGGCCGCTTTAACATCCGCCTCAACCGCAGCTTCCGCTTCTTTAATTTCCGCTTCTGAAACCCATAGAGAAGAAGTTGTGAGCGAAGCCTTATCGAACTTATGAGTCAAATCGATAAGCGCTTGGTCCCCATCCGTTTGGACTTGGGTCACGATATCGGCCACTATTTCCTTAACCGAATCTGTTGGGATTGAACGACGGTTCAATGTCTTAACGAACGCCTCAAAAGCTTCGTCCTTAAAGTGGATTTTCTTCATTCCTTCCATGCTCAATCAGGCTCTATAGATCCGTTAAAAACAGCCTAGTAATAAGGCTTTAACATTAAGTAACACGCCGGTCCTGTCAACGCGACAAATAACCAAAGTGGAAACACCCATTTCACGAGTTTGCGGTGCTCATCAAAGCGATTGGTGACACCAAAAACGTAAGCTTTTAAAATCAATGGCAATGAAAGTGCCGCCAAAATAATATGTGAAATCAACAAGCTGTAATACACGGTCTTCAATGTTCCTTCACCACCGTAAGACGTCGACGAGTGAGTTGAGTTATACGTAATATAGCTCAGTAAAAATAGACTCGAAAGCACCATGGCAATCTGAATCATCCACGCGTGAGTTTTATACTTGCCGAGTTTCACAAAAACCAAGGCCGCGATTAAACAAACCGCAACCAGACTGTTACAAACGGCATTGAAAGCCGGTAAGAACTTTAGATTCACCCCTTCTGGCAAAGGCAAGTGATAGCGGTGCAAAACAATCACGGTGAGGTAAACCACAGCCGTTAAAACCCACACCAATGGATCTAGTTTTTTGGCTAAGCCGAGTTTAGGTGTTTGTGCTAATAGAGACATATCTTTTCAATTATTATTTAGCGTCTAAGTAGAGTCTGATTTTGTGAGCCATCTCCTCTTTCCACTTGTTATAAAGTTTTTCGTTCTGGAACTTTGAGCTGTATAAGTCGTACTTACCTCGCATTTGTCCTTCGCGGTCAATCAAAGCAATTCCCATGTCATGAGCATAACGGCCCTTACTGTTGATCTCACCCACGTCTGTACGCTCTTTCACATCATGGAAGTATAATTGCGATCGCACCCAAGCGCTTCCCGCCTCTTTATCTGCTCTGACAAACCACCAGAATTTTGGGTCAGCCTTCGCCATATCTGAATACTCAGCTAATTTCTCAACCGTATCTTCCTCCGGGTTTACCGATAAACAAATGATTCTAAAGTCTTTCTCATCCTTATAGGTCTTTGCAATTTCCAATAAATCCGTGAAATTACGTTGCGCGCACTGCGGGCAATCAACAAAAAACTGGCAAAAAAGCCAAACCTTTCCGTCCAGGTCCTTTAGGTTCAGCTGCTCTCCAAGTTGGTTTTCAACCTCGAGGCCCTCGCTGATAACGCTCAGGATTCTTCCCGGAACTTCTTCTGGGGTTGGCTGAGCTATCGGTGATTTTTTATTAGTGCTGAGGAAAAAGCTCATTCCCAGAATTAAAATACAAAGAACAGCGACACCTCCGTAGAGCATGATGAGCGTTTTTTTCTTATCCATAATTATTTTTTCGTTAAATCCTCTTCAAACAGATGAGTGATATTTGATTGCAGGCGCTCACGAAGCAGCTCCTCTGCTCTCAAGCGTCTCATGAACTCTTTGTTTTCTTTTAATTCGGGCACTTGAAGTAAATCCGCTTGGCGGTCGACACCTTCTTTCCTCGCTTCCTCAAAGTCGTAACGCTGTCTTAAATGCCTGTTTTTATCAACCAGCCCAATGAAAGAAGGAAAAATCCACTGTTTCTCTCCATTAATTTGCTTCTGATGAATCAAATCCACCTTCAAGTAGTTTTTCATGTACTTTCTTAACTTCTCGCCACCAGCGGTTAAGAATAGCCATTGATCCAGATTGTAGCCTTTGCCTTCAAAAAAAGCCTTCATACGCTCAGGCGTATCTGTTTCTGGATTGAGCGTGATCGCAATAAGGCGAAAATCTTTATGAGTAGAAAACTTCTCCGCCAGGCGCTTCATTTCTGAAAACGTGTTCTCATAGCGCTCGAAGTTATCAATCGTAAAGCCCGTGTAACACCACACTGTACCTTCTAAATCAGACAACTGCACAAGCTTAGCATTCTGATCTGAGAAAATAAAATTCTTCTGCAAACGCGTAACAATGGGGGGGCGATTCTCGTCTTGTTGGTTTTTTATCGTCTTCAGATAATTCCACAAAACAAAGGGAGTCCCTATCGCCACAATGGCTACAATAATTAAGATAGTCCGACTCTTTGATCCAGCGTCTTCGTACTCTCTTTCTGTCACATTTTTCAAACTGAACTCAATGTAGCGTCCTAAAAAAAACTGTCAAATAATTCACTTAAGAAAGAACAGAAAGCTCCATCCATCCTAAGTGAATTAATGAGAATCTAATAAGAGTTCAAACCCAGCTGCTCTAGAGTTGCCTCACGAGGTCTAGCTGTCAGAATGAGAGGCTCGCCCTCTGTGACAGCCACAGTGTGTTCAAAGTGAGCTGACTTTCGCTTGTCTTTCGTGATAGCCGTCCAACCGTCACTCAACATTTTCATACGAGGCGTGCCAGCATTCACCATTGGCTCAATGGCCAACACCATACCAGGTTTTAAGGTTACGGAAGCCCCAGCAGGT
>CALLBE010000157.1 GCA_938001985.1 uncultured Verrucomicrobiales bacterium
GGTCTGCCTGTGGTCGCACCAAACTCCATCCCTTTGGCATGGAACTGGCTCGCAATCTCGTCATTCTCAGTCACAAAAGGACCTTCACCCACACGAGTCGTGTACGCCTTGGCAACACCAACCACACGGTCGATTGCTGTCGGTGGAAGACCACTTCCTGTACAAGCGCCACCGGCTGTGGTTGAAGAGCTGGTCACATAAGGATAGGTACCAAAATCAACGTCGAGCAAAGAGCCTTGAGCGCCTTCAAATAAAATCGTTTTGTTCTCTTTCCAAGAATTGAAAAGAGGCGGAATGGTGTTCGTAACGTGTGGCTTCAGGCGATCCAACGCAGGCTTCAGTTCAGCCAACATGGTGTCCGCGTCATAAGCTTCCAATCCGATTGAGGTTAAGTACTCGTTGACCTCCACCAAACGTTCTTTAACCAAACGCTCAAATTTCGACCAATCTTCGATTTCACACAAACGGATTCCGATACGATTCGCCTTATCGGCATAAGTTGGGCCAATTCCGCGTTTCGTCGTTCCAATCTTCTTGTCGCCAAGTTTTGCCTCTCTAGCACCGTCTAAACCACGGTGAAATGGCAGCACCAAGTGAGCGCGGTCAGAAATCAATAACTTCTCAACAGAGACATCAACACCTTGTGCTTCCACCTCTCTGATTTCTTCACAAAGTCCAATCGGGTCCATCACCACTCCGTTACCAATAACGCAGAGTTTACCATCCCAAAGGATACCTGATGGCACTAAATGAAGCACATACTTTTGCCCATTGGCAATCACCGTATGGCCAGCATTATTGCCCCCTTGTCCACGAACAACGACGTCCGCTTTCTCTGTTAAAAAATCAACGATTTTTCCCTTGCCCTCATCGCCCCATTGAAGGCCACAAACGATTGTGTTCATATCAATAATTATTGGTCGGTTTTATATTTGGCAACTAAGTCAGCAAATTCTTCGAAAAAGTAGCTAGCGTCATTTGGCCCCGGAGCCGCCTCTGGGTGATACTGAACCGCAAACACAGGAAGTGATGCGTGAGCAATACCCTCAACCGTTCCATCTGACAAGTTCACGTGTGTCACGTTCACTTCTTCCGGCAATGAGTCTTGATCAATCGCAAAACCATGGTTTTGAGACGTGATGCTGACTTTATTGCTTCTCAGATCCTTAACCGGCTGATTACCGCCACGGTGACCAAACTTCAATTTGTAAGTTTTACCACCCAGCGCATGCGCTAAAAGTTGACACCCTAGGCAAATACCAAACACAGGCACTTTCCCTAAGAGTTGTTGGATTTCTCCATAAAGATAATCAAGAGCGGCTGGATCCCCAGGACCGTTTGAAAGGAAAATACCGTCTGGCTTCATTGCCAACACTTCAGAAGCAGGCGTTCTAGAGTTCACCAAGGTGATATCAAACCCAACCTGTCTTAAATTCCTAAGAATATTGTATTTAATCCCAAAGTCGTAAGCAACCAGCTTGTACTTCGTTGGCTTGAGCTCATGGTAATTCTCTGAGCGATTCATTGAGAAGTTAGGAATATCCCATCTTCTAAGCTCTAAACTAGAATCGGTGAGTTGATTAATGCCCTCAACTGATACTTCCTTAACAAAATCTGAACCCGCCATGCTTGGAGCCGACTGAGCCGCCTTAACAGCCTCTTCAGCTGAAAGCTCAGTTGTGATACACGCTTGCATCGCACCAACTTCGCGCAAGTGCTTGGTCAATGAACGAGTGTCAATTTCCTCAACACCAATAATATCGTGTTCTTTAAAGTATTCACCCAATGACTGAGTGGCTCTAAAATTAGAGACAACAGGTGAGAGTTCCTCAATAATCAATCCTCGAACATGAGGACCGGAAGACTCAGCATCTTCGACATTAACCCCGTAATTACCAATTTCAGGGTAGGTCATTGTTACAATTTGTCCGCGATAAGAAGGATCAGTGATGATCTCTTGATATCCAGTCATTGAAGTATTGAAGCAAATCTCCCCAGTACTGGTTCCAGAGGATCCAAAAGCAGTACCTTTATATACTTTACCGTCAGCTAGTGCAAGAATCGCGTCCATGAAGCGTTGAACAGCTTCTTACGTTACGACTTTCTTTCAAGAACTTTTTTGCTTTCTTTTGATAATTTATAGAGCGGGCTCGACTGCAGCACGCTTCTGAAGCATTGCGGCTCGGTTGATGAGCTGACTCACTGTCACAAACTCATAACCTTGAGCTTTTAATCGAGTGATTGTCTCAGGAATCGCGTCCACACTGGAAGCGTGAAGATCATGAACCAATAAAATACTACCATTGCGAGTGCCCTTAACCAGACGATCAGCCACCACGGAAGGCCCAGGGCGTTTCCAGTCTAGAGGGTCCACGTTCCAGAACACGATCGGATAACCAAACTCTGCCTTAATATTATAACGCTGATGAGTCTTAAGCGCCGCATAAGGAGGTCTAAACAGAGTCGGGTACAATCCTGTCGCTCTCAAGATTGCATCTCGACCACGAACAAGCTCTGAACGCACCCCTGCGTCTCCTAACTTCGAAAGATTGGCATGCGTGTAGGTATGGTTCCCAATTTCATGACCTTCTCTGACAATCCTTCTCGCAATATTAGGGTACTGATCCACTCGGTTACCAATCACGAAAAACGTAGCTGGAACACTATGCGCTCTTAAGATATCCAACAAGCGCGGTGTATTCACCGGATGCGGCCCATCATCGAAGGTTAAGGCAATACGCTTCTCCAGAACACTCCCGCTGTAATAATTAACCTTCACCCCAGGAGGCAAGGTCTTAGGCAAGCCATTACGCATCGCTAAATTATACGGCTGAGCAGGCTGATTCTCAACTTCTTCAGGCACTTGAGCTTCAGGAGAAATTCCGCAACTCGCCAACAAAACAAGGATAGGGATCAGGTGAATTAATTTCATAATAATAGAGAAAGTTTATAGATGGATGTGAACCTTAGTCCCTTCTTCGCAAATTTCAAATAGATAAATCAAATCCTCTTCACTCACTCGAATACAACCATAACTGGCCTTACACCCCAACAAAGACTCCTGATTGGTTCCGTGTAAATAAATATACCGATCGTGAGTATTTTCATTCACTTCTTCAGCTCCAGAAAGCCATAAGATACGAGTCAAAATGAGATCTGAGTCCGCATCAAACGCACCTGAATCACTCAGCCAATTACCCACAGGAGCACGCCCCTTAAACACAGTCCCTCTAGAAGCAAGCCCTCCAATCTTCTCTGCAATTAGAAAATCACCTAGAGGCGTCTTATTCGAGCCCTCTTCAACACCTTCTCCAAACTTAGAGCTGGAAACAAAAAAAGAAGCAATCACTGCTTCTTTTTCATTCAGAACAAAGAGTTTTTGCTCTGCTAGGGAAATACGAATATGCAAACGCAAGCCCACCTCACCAAAGGATAAGGATTAGTTAGCGTCTTTCTTATCGCTATCAGCTCCCGCCTCAACCTCAGTCGATGCAGGCACTGCTTTTTCTTCAGCTACCGGCTCTTGGCTTTGCTTCACGCTTTCAACTTCAACAGCAGGAGCAACGACCTTAGCAGGCGCCACCTCAGGAGCAGTCTCTTCTACTTTTTCAGCCACAGGCTCTTTAACCAAAGAAGTTGTTTTCTGTGAACGGCTCACAACAATACCTAAGATCAATGTCACAACAATAAACGCAATTGCTAGGTTACGCGTTGCTTTCTCAAGCACATCTGTTGTTCTCGCACCAAACATCTGGTCCGTCATTGCTGAACCGAAAGCAGCCCCCAATCCTTCTTGTTTAGGTCTTTGCATCAAAACAACCAAAATAAGAACCAGCATAATTAGAATATCTAAGCCGGTTACAACAGGAACTAAAATGTCAGAAATATCACCAATGATCATGGAAGACGGAATATGAGCGATGTGAAATCTCTTGTCAAGCCACACAATTTACGGAATAGATATATCCGACTTTTTGAGCTCTTTGGAACGCTCATTTTTGGGTTCATAGTTTAATGGATAGAACATCGGTTTCCGGAGCCGAGGGTCTGGGTTCGATTCCCGGTGAGCCTACCAAACTTGAGCAACCTCAACGACATCCGGCTTTCCCAACAAGCTCTATCAAAAGATTTGAAGGCTTTTATACCCTCAAATCTTGATTTCAAAAACTACATCCCAACCACTCCTGAGATGCTGAATTGGTAGTCCTTAAATTCTCTCTGTAATTTCTTAAAGAAAGTAAAACGCTTGGACTTCACTAACAATGCTGGAGCATCACCTACAGAAGTCTTCCCTTGAACCTGAATTTCATACTGGCGACCTCCATACGAATCAGCCACTTTAATATCCAACCTATCTCCCACTTTATTAACCCCAAGAACCACTAAGAAATGTCCACTAAAGGGCACCCATTTACCACCATCTATGTTGAACTCACTGGCATTCACATACATCACCAACTCAAGCGTCGGAGCTCCACCTCGCTCCAAACTTCTGGTAATCGAATCATACAACAAAGAACTCGCCTCTCCCCCATCACGCTTCCTCAAGTCCTTGCGCTTATACTTCTCTTGCCAGAACATACCTCGCTTAAAGCTGTTTAAGTAGTCCACATAATCTTCAGCGTTCATCATATCCTTCTCAGACCACAACTGAGCGCCTGGCCTTGTTCGGGAAGAAACAGAGGCTTTCTTGTAAATGCTGTATCTTAAGGTTTGCGCATCAGTCTCTTGGTTGTACTTTGATAACGCTTTATTCCATTTACCTTTAGAATACCTCAAGACGTTTAGCGCGGCTGACGGACCACAAGCCACTTCAGAAACCGCCAATTGATCAAACGGCTTTTTTTCTATCTGCTGAGCATACAACCACTCAGCTTGAACACTCCCAAATAAAAACAATATAACCAGCTTTATCAACGTCCGAACCATCTTATTATCTTACACTACTCTACTCATGAAAGTTCAGATTATTATAATTGGCACCAAACCCAAGCACCTTTTTGCAAAAAAAGGCATGGAAGAGTACCTCAAACGCCTGACTAAATACGTTTCAGCCTCTTTACTGCCCCTAAAAGATGGAAAACCAGAAGACGTAGCCACCCGAATCCTTCAAGCATCCGAAGGGTCTTACCGAGTCGTTTTAGACGAACGAGGCGAAATACCGTCAACTTCAGCTTTCGCAAAAAAAATATCGGCATGGACAGACAACCCACAAATTAAGAAAGTCAGCTTCATCATCGGCGCCTCAGATGGGCACACCGAAATCATTCGTAAAAAAGCTGATTACTTATTAGGCCTCAGCAAGCTCACCTTGATGCATGAAATAGCCTTGGTGGTTTTGCTTGAGCAAATTTACCGAGCCTTCACCATACGCAATGGTGAGCCCTATCATCGTTAAACAACGAGTGTGATTAAATCTGGAAGTCCTGATCTTTACTCACTTCGTGCAATCCACATTCGTACTTTGCACCGCCAAAACGAGTGGCTTCGACATCGCCATTCGCCTCTTTTAAGGTCTTCGTAGAGTGCCAATCCCCCATCGTCACATAACCCTTGCACTCAAGCGGGTGCTTAGGAATGCCATGATCATAATAAAAAGAAGCCACCCTAGCATCCACCCAGTCTAAAATTGGATAAACCTTAGTCGTGTTCTTTTGAGGTTCGACAATAGAGCGCGTCGCTCTTGATTGAGATTGAGTCCCACGCAACCCACTGAGCCATATATTGCGATCCAACTCTTTGATCGCGCGGTTCATAGGCTCAACTTTATTCAACTCAGAATACTTAACCAAGCCCTCTTGTCCTTGCGTCCAGAGCTTACCATGAAGCGCCTCTTGTCTAGCCGCAGTAACCCTTGGATTATAAACCCTTAAATCAACAGGAAACTTCTCCATTAGAGTCTCCATATACTGATAGGTTTCTGGAAAAAGGTAGCCGGTATCAACAAAGACAACTGGCATTTTCGGTGCGTTCTCAGAGATTAGCTTGAGCATCACCCCAGCCTGAAGCCCGAAGCTGGTGCTTGCGACCATTTGATCTCCCCATTGCTCATAGAGAAAGGCCACACGATCCTGAGACGAAAGAGGTTTTAATTCTTCCGCCAACGCAGTGGAGTCAGCAATATTACTTGTGGTTAACATGGCAAACCCAAAGCGACGCCCATGCAGGCTATCACTTTGGAATGATTTTAATTAAAAGCCTTATCCTTAATGTTAAGGTGGAAATCAGCTCCATTTTCAGTCGCTTCAACATAACCCGAACGGATTACAAAGTCACCGAAATGCTCGCCTTCTTCACGATGCACAGAATAGTCCCAAATGATAGGTGCCAAGGTATTCACTAAGTGCTCTGAAGGAACTGACTCTTTGTAAAGTTTGTTCAAACGCTGACCAGCAAAACCTCCACCTAAGTAAATATTATAAGCGTTAGGTCCACGTCCAACCATTGCAATCTCCGCCAAGAATGGACGACCACAACCATTAGGACAACCTGTCATTCTGATCACAATCTCATCATCATTCAAGCCAGCTTTTTCAAGCGTCTCCTCAAGCTCCGTAATAACGGAAGGCAAATAACGCTCAGCTTCGGTTAATGCGAGCGAACAAGTTGGCAATGAAACACAAGCAATCGAGTTCAAGCGCATGCCTGTTGCATTATTCTGAGAAGCCATGTTGTAAGACTCCAATAGCGCCTCAACTTTAGGCTTATTCTCAGGGCTGATTCTTGCAATCTGAATGTTTTGATTCGCAGTCAAGCGGAAGTCACCGTCATGGATTTTCGCAATCTCACGCAGGCCTTCACGTAATTTATAATCGTCGGTGTCTAAAACACGTCCGCCTTGAACAAATAGAGTGAAGTGATGTCTACCTTCTTCATCTTCAACCCAACCAAAGCGGTCACCATTACTGGTAAATTCAAAAGGTCTAGCCTCTTGCATATCCCAGCCTAAGTACTGGTTCACCTTGTCCTTGAACCACTCAGCGCCATGAACTTCAACCGTGTACTTAAGTCTAGAAAGTTTACGATCCTCACGATTACCGTAATCACGTTGAACTTTCACCACAGCTTCAGCAGCTTCAACCGCTTGATCAACCGTAACAAAACCAATCACATCAGCCACTCGAGGGAAGGTGTTTTCCATGCCATGAGTCATGCCCATACCACCACCAACGGCGATATTGAAACCTACACACACACCATTCTCAACAATTGCGATGAATGAGAGACAGTTCGCATTCACATCCACGTCATTGGATGGTGGAACAGCAACTGCGATCTTAAATTTACGAGGCAAGTAAGTCTTACCATAGATAGGCTCTTCACACTCTTCTGAAGAAACTACTTTTTCCCCATCCAACCAAATCTCGTGATAAGCACCTGTCTGAGGCGTTAAATGCGTATTGATGTCTGTAGCCACCTTAGACGCAATCGCGTGCACCGAACTGAACTCAGGGTTCGGGTTGCACATCACGTTTCTGTTCACGTCACCACAAGCGGCAATCGTGTCCATAGCCGTGTCGTTAATCTCCTTAATGGTTTGCTTAAGGTTAGACTTAATAACGCCGTGTAGTTGGTAAGCTTGACGCGTCGTCAACTTGATCGTGCCATTGGCATAATCATCTGACATACGATCCATCTCGAGCCACTGGTGAGGTGTTGTCACGCCTCCAGGAACACGCACTCGAATCATGAATGAGTAAGCTTTATCAAGCTTCTGAACTCTTCTTTCTGAGCGAATGTCACGGTCATCTTGCATGTAAGAACCGTGGAATTTGATTAACTGCTCATTGTCTGCAGAGATATTACCGCGAGTTAAGTCGGCTAAATCTTCGGCTAAATCACCGCGCAGATAGTTCGAACGAGTTTTAATACCTTCGTTCGCTGAAAGTGGTTTCTTTTGAATGATTGGCATAGCTATGATTTTCTATTCGTTAATGATCTTAGTTCGTTCGAATTAATAAACGTCTCTTTGGTAACGTTTATCTTTTTTAAGTTGGTTGACGTAAGCTTCTGCTTCCTCTTCAGATTTTTTCCCGTGTTCAGCCACCACATCAATCAATGCTTGGTGAACATCAGCAGCCATTCTTGAAGCATCACCACACACATAGAAGTGAGCTCCTTTTTCTAACCAAGCCCACAGCTCTTCACCGCGTTCGCGCAAGCGGTCTTGAACGTAGACTTTCTTAGGTTGATCTCTCGAGAAGGCAACGTCTAGCTTCGTCAATGACTTAGACTTCAAGAAGCCTTGAAGCTCCAATTGGTACAAGAAATCAAAGTTATATTTCTGATCGCCGAAGAATAACCACGTGCCACCTTCGTTGCCCGTTTCATCTCTTTCTTCGATGAAGGCACGGAACGGAGCAATCCCGGTTCCTGGGCCCACCATGATGACTGGCACATTGGTGTCTTCAGGAAGACGGAAGTTTTTATTCTTATGAACATAGACTCTCGCCTCAGTTCCTTTTTTCAACTCATCCGCGATGAAGGTAGACGCCACACCCTTACGAACCACGCCGCCGGTTTCATAACGTACAGCTGCTACGGTCAAATGAACTTCGCCCTCATGCGCTTTTGGTGATGAGGCAATCGAGTACAATCTAGGTGGAAGCTTGCGTAAACAAGCCACAAAATCTTGAGGGGTGAACTCTCCCTTAGCTGGGTAATCAACGAACAGGTCAATGATTTCACGTCCCCATACAAATGACTTAAATTCTTCTTTCTTCTCGTCTGAAAGTAAGGCCTCTAATGCTTCATTATTCGCAACCGCATTATATTTCTTAGCCACCGCCTTTGATAAACCTGTAATATCCAGCTCAGACTTCATCAACAAGCGAAGCGCCTTTTTAGGACCGTCCTTGAACGACACGAGCTCATTGCCAGAAAAACCAGTCACACTCAAGATGCGGTCAATCACATCATCAGCATTATCAGGAATCAATGCCAAGGCGTCACCCGCCTCATAAGACAACCCTGAACCTTCAAGCGAAAGCTCTAAGTGAAGCGTCTCCTTTGAAGAACCACGACCATTCAAAAGCACATTATCAATAACCTTAGCTGAGAATGGATTACTCTTACCAAATTCTGGAGCAGCGACATCGGCAACCGGCAACTCGGCAGGCGCTGAGGCAACGGCAACTGAAACCCCTGACTTCTCAGATAAAGCAGCAATCGCAGCGGCAAACCAGTTCTCATAGGTTTCTTCAAAATCAACATCACAATCGGCACGATCAGAAACACGATGCCCACCCAACTCGGCAAAGCGAGCGTCTAAATCTTTACCAATCTGGCAAAACTTCTCGTAACTCGTATCGCCCAAGCCACAAACCGCAAAGTTAACCTTTGAAAAATCAAGGTCAGCACCCATCAATGCGGTATAAAAATCAGCCGCAGCCTCTGGAGCTTCGCCATCACCCCAAGTGGATGAAAATACTAATAAATTCTCGCACCCAACGAGTTCACCAGGCGCAATATCTGCCATGCTTTTTAAAACAGGCTTAAACCCTTTTTTCTTAGCCGCCTTTACAGAACGGTCAGCCAGCTCTTCTGAATTACCAGACTCGGTTCCAAAGATCACGGTCAATGGAGTCGTTCCAGAAGGCCCAGACGCTTGCGTCACCACAGCAGAACCTCCATTTGAAACTGGAAGAGAAGACCCTGAGGCACCTGCAGCCAATCCACTGACCCACATTAATTGGTCAGCGCTCAAGCCTGCTAACGCAGCTTGAATTGCCTGTTGTCTATCTGCTGGAATATTTGTAAATTCTGGGAACATAACCTAATCTCGATTAAATTGGGTAACTTTATAAGCGTTACAAAAAATCAGTTCATTAAAATATATGCAATATTTTAATGAATATGGATAAAAAAATGTGAAGAACAAGGTTCTTCACATTTTGAGAAACTTAAAGTGATAAATAGAAGGGCTTCCTTACTCAGGAAGAGCCACTACTGGCTTATCGTCACCCCAAATACCTTTATCAAAAATCTTTTTGCCACTCTGCAACTGAATCTGAGCACTTTTTTCACCCTCAATCGATAGAGCTGATAATGACTGTATCGAGCCATCAGCAAAAATAACCATGGCTTTATTGCTAAATAAATCACCATCAATTTTACCACTATCGGAATCAGTCTTCGAAATTGGAGTGTAAGCTAAAACACGATCAC
>CALLBE010000158.1 GCA_938001985.1 uncultured Verrucomicrobiales bacterium
CGCTTGATGTCTAGCTTCTCAAACTCAACTTGCTCAATGGATGTTGGAGGAATGAGGCATCCCCAACACGTGGGCCAATCAGGACAACCCATCCCAGAGCCTGTTGCTCGGACGACGGAGCCGGCGAGCAGTAAAAGCATCAGCGATATGAGGCAGGAAAAAACCAGTTTTTGAAAAAAGTTAAAGCGCATGGTTTTAGTTTTGGTTTCAGGTTTACTGCCTTAGGCGTGAAGCGATGAGCAGTGACTTGAATTGAGTGTAGTCGTTCTCGTGATCGGCGGACTTGAGAAGGTGTCTATATTTCGGAGCATTTTCCATTTCTTTAATGGAATTTTGCATTCTCAACTCAATCACTTCAGAAGCCTCTGTTCCACGGTTTGAGAGGCGGGCGCGTAGTTCGGTGTGATCTTCCACCAATACGAATAGATCGATTAAGGCTTTTTGAATCACGGAATCTTCACAGGCGCGAACTTGATCAGCTCCTTGAACGTCGATGTCCATCACCACGTCTTTGCCTTGGGAAAGGAAGTCCAGTACCTGTGACTTTAACGTGCCGTAATAATTCCCGTGAACCTCAGCCCACTCTAAGAACTCACCTTTGGCTAAGCTTTTTTTGAACTCATCTACGGAAAGGAAAAAATAATCAACGCCATGAACTTCGCCCTCTCTGGGAGCACGCGTCGTGCAGGAGATGGAGTAGTGAGCTTCGCCTTCGTTGACGAGGCGGCGGCATAAGGTTGTTTTTCCTGAACCGGAAGGGCCAGAAACCAATAAAATTACGGCTGACATGATCTTAGTTTTTCGAGTAATTTCTCATGAATACCATCGAATCCCCCGTTGCTGAAAATACCAATGACATCACCAGGTTGCGCTTCTTTAGAAATGATATCAACAATTTCAGCTACGTTTTGGCATTCTCGTGCGTGGGAGCCTTGGTAAGCAATCTCTTTGGTGAGTAGCGAAACATTTAACATTTCATCCTCAGAAAGCCCCTTGGAGTTCTCTATCGATGAAACCAGCACTTCGTCTGCATCCATGAGGCCTCGGACGAGATCATTTTGGAAAATGGCTCGTCGAGTTGTGTTGGAACGAGGTTCAAACACGGCCCAAAGTTTGGATCCTTGGTATTGTTTTTTGAGAGCTGTAATGGCTTGCGCCAGAGCGGTTGGGTGGTGGGCAAAGTCGTCAATAACAGTGATGTCATTCACGATGCCTCGAACCTCTTGTCTGCGGGCAATGCCTAAAAAGGCCTTCAAGCCCTCTTGGATTAAAGGTACAGGGATTCCTGAAAATTTAGCCACCGTGACGGCCATGGCGGCGTTGCGAACATTAAACTCACCTGACATGGGGACTTCATAGGTGGTTTCATTGAGATTGAAGCGGCTGGAGTTTCCACTGTATTCGACTTCGTTAATGACAATGTCATTGCTTGGGTCAAAACCGATTTTTGTAGAAGGAATAGGCGCTTTTTTTGCCACGTCTAAGCAGTTCTTGTCATCGCCATTGACGAGGGCTAGGCCTTTTCTAGGAACAATGTTGAGAAGCCTCTGGAAGCTGAGTTTGATTTGATCGAGATTGTCGTAAATATCAGCGTGATCAAACTCGATATTATTGATGATTACAGCCTCGGGAAGATAGTGGAGAAACTTCGATCGTTTATCAAAAAAAGCAGTGTCGTACTCATCGCCTTCTAAAACCGTGAACTCACTGTCGTTAAAGCTGGCTCCACGGCCAAAGTTTCGAGCAATTCCGCCGATCATGTAGCTTGGCTTTTTCTTCGCGTACTCCAGTAACCAAGCCAAGATTGAGGTGGTGGTGGTTTTTCCATGTGTTCCTGTCACGACCAAGTTGCGCCGTCCTCTCAGGACGAAATGCTTCATGGTTTCCGGCAGCGATTGGTAGAGTAGTTTATTGTCTAAGGCGGCTTCAGCCTCTGGGTTACCTCGGCTGATCGCGTTGCCGATCACGATTAGGTCGGCGTCTTTGGGGAGATTCTCCTCGGAGTAACCACGAGTGATTTCGATGCCTTGTTCTTCTAAAAAAGTAGACATGGGAGGGTAGACATTTTCGTCGGATCCCGTGACTTCATGGCCTTGTGTTTTGAGGGCACTGGCAACTGAGCCCATGGCTGTTCCACAAATGCCAACAAAGTGGATTTGTTTTTTAGATTTGTTGCTCAGTTCAATCATTTTATGAGGAAAGTGGTGGGGTGAAATTAGTATCCGGGAGCGGCTATGGTTGATTCTTCTCGCTCCGTGGTTCTTCTTTTTAAAATACGATTGGCCATTTCTGCAATCATTCTTTCTAGGATCAAGCGTACATGACTGCCTGATTGGTAGTTGGCAGGTGCGATATGCTTGACTCGACTGGTGTGGTGGCAGAGCTGGAAGCACTTATCAAAGCTGCGTCCGGTCTCGTCATCAGGGTTGTAAACTGCGATGGATTGGCCTCCATTATGTTTCATCACGGTAAAGCATGGAACATCGGTAGGGCCGTCGCCTACGTATATCATGTTTTCAAAAGGAATGGGGCGCACTTCTTTGGGCATGTGGTCGTTCAC
>CALLBE010000159.1 GCA_938001985.1 uncultured Verrucomicrobiales bacterium
CGAGCTATTTAGTTCAGAGAGAAGAGCGCTTCAATCAACGCATGGCAGCGTACCGCAATCAGCGTAAAGAAATTGAGCGTGTTCAAGAGTTTATTGATCGTTTCCGTTCGGTGGGATCTAAGGCGTCACAGGTTCAGTCGCGTATTAAGCAATTGGATAAGATGGATAAATTGCCAAAACCTATTGCGCCTCGCAAGGTCTTTAAATTCTCATTCCCACAGCCCGACCGCAGTAACCAAAAGGTGATTGAGCTGGAGAAAGTTGATCAAGCTTATGGAGACAAGGTTATTTACCAAGGGCTGGATCTGACAGTTGAGCGTGGAGATTGTATTGCCTTAGTGGGGCCAAACGGAGCGGGTAAATCGACTTTATTAAAGATATTGGCTGGCGTGGTGCCTATCAATGGCGGTGTTCGTGATGCGGGTTATGCGACTAAGATCGGCTATTACTCACAGCATCGAACGGAGACCATGGATGAGAGTAACACTGTATTGGACGAAGTGATGTCTACGGCTGGCGCTGATTTGAGAGAAGAAGACGCTCGTTCTATTTTAGGACAGTTTTTATTCCGAAGAGAAGATGTTCAGAAGCGTGTTCGTGTTCTTTCTGGTGGTGAGAAAAGCCGTTTGAATTTGGTTAAATTCTTAGTCAATCCACCCAACTTGCTGTTAATGGATGAGCCGACAACGCATTTGGATATCATGTCTATTGAGGCCTTGGTTGGGGCTTTGAAAACGTATCAAGGGACTTTGGTTTTCGTTTCTCACGATGTTCACTTTATTCGTTCATTGGCTGAAACAACAATCCATATCACTCACGGAAAAGTTACGAAGTACTCAGGAGGGTATGATTATTACCTTGAGAAATCTGGACTGCTCGATGATGAGCGAGGGGCGATTACGGCCGTTTAAATAAAATTTAATTTTTTTGACATAATACTCATTCTGTGGAGCTTTTTATAGGATGAGAAAACACAAACTCTCTGCAATTATATTGGCCGGTTCTATGGCTGGTTTTTTACAGAACACTTACGCAGAAAACAAATCTATGGAAGAACTCCTTAAAGCACCCGCAAATGTGGCCGCAGCGCCTAGTGAAGCAGAAAAAACAGCTTCAGGCTTGGCCTCTATTGTCCTTGAAAAAGGGACTGGCTCTAAAAAACCAACCGCTTCTGACCAAGTTGAAGTTCATTACACAGGTTGGACGACAGACGGTAAGATGTTTGATAGCTCAGTTCAAAGAGGTGAGACCGCTACGTTCCCGTTGGGTGGCGTGATTAAAGGTTGGACTGAAGGTCTTCAATTAATGGTTGAAGGTGAAAAAAGACGTTTCTGGATTCCTGAAGACTTAGCTTATGGTCCTGCGGTTGAAGGAAGTGGAAGACCAGGTGGTTTGCTTGTTTTTGATGTGGAGCTTGTAAAAGTAGTTGAAATTCCAAAATTGGAAATACCAGCTGACGCGCTTAAGACGAAGTCAGGACTTTCTTATGTAATCACGGCGAAGGGCGAAGACGAGAAGCCAAAAGCAGACAGTCTTATTAACTTCCACTTCACGTTTTTCTCACCAGAAGGTCAGCCAGTTCAATCTTCTAAGCAAGCAGGTCAGCCTCAGTTGGCTCCTCTTGATAAACTGCCTCCATTCTTTTCAGAAGTATTTGCTGAATTAGGCAAAGGCGGTAAAGCGGAAGTGTATATTCCAGGAGAAATGCTTCAAGCGCCTTTGGAAATGGTTAAGTCTGAACTTGAGTTGATTGATTTCAGAGCGCCAGCGCCAGCGCCAGAAGTTCCTGCAGATGTTGCCGCTGTTCCTAGTGACGCGGTGAAAACAGAGTCAGGCTTAGCTTCTCGTGTATTAAAAGCAGGTTCAGGTAAAAAGCACCCATCCGCAACCGATGTCGTAGAGGTAAACTACACGGGTTGGGAAACAGATGGTAAGATGTTTGATAGCTCAATCACTCGTGGCCAGACAGCAGAGTTTCCTCTGAATAAGGTTATCAAAGGCTGGACTGAAGGCGTGCAGTTGATGGTTGAAGGTGAAACAAGACGTTTCTGGATTCCAGCTGAGTTGGCTTATGGTCCTAAACAAGAAGGCAGCGATCAGCCAGGTGGCTTGCTCGTTTTTGATGTTGAGCTTATCTCAATCAAATAGAGATTTATATTTTTTTCATTTAAAAGGGCTTAGGATTTAATTCTAGGTCCTTTTTTTATTGCAGGTGTGTCAAAAAGTCTCATTTTATAAAGCGAGTTATGGAAGCGCCGGTAATCATTCTATATATGAATAATCGATCAGAATCGATCGAGATGGATTCTGATTTAGGTGATGCTTATGACGTCTACATCGCAGAGGACTTGAGAGAATTAGAGACCTTGTGCGAGACGGTGGAGCCTGATGCCATTGTGACCGACACTCATTTAGAGCTTAAGACGTCTCAACAGTCGATTGCGGTGCTTGAGGCTTCTATGGTCAAAGAACAGGGCCGAGCTTTTATTTCTAAGGTTTTGTCAAAATCTAGGCAGGGAGAGTCTTCTGTTCAAGAGAGTTTTAGTTTGATCACTCAGGCGCCTCCTCAAGAGGAAAAAGTAACGCCGGCCTCCTCCAGCCAAAACCTTCCAGAGTTGGTGGGGCAGTCGCCAGCGATCAATCAAGCGTATGAAATTGCTGAAAAAGTAGCACCTTCTTCAGTCAGCGTTTATTTGCATGGG
>CALLBE010000160.1 GCA_938001985.1 uncultured Verrucomicrobiales bacterium
AATTCCAGAGTCGAACGGCGTACGATCATGGTTTGGTCACCAAAGGCTAAGTCTTCACTGAAGACTCGAAACTCATTCAAGATCTCTATCATCAATAGCCCCAAAGAAGAGCGATCGAAACGCTGCCCTAAGACAAAAGCACTCGCCAGCGGGTTTTTGTCTGTGGCTTTTTGAATGGGTGGGATCCATTGCGCCAGTGGTAAAGTGTCCGAGTGTAAGATTGCAATCAACTCGCCCATACTTTTTTCGATTCCCTCTGCAATTTGTTGCCCTCGTCCTCGTTCGCTCCCAATCACTAGACGGGTTTTTGATAAGTCCAGCGTCTCGATCTCGAGCCTTTCATTTTCAGGGCTCGCATCCACGACGATAATCTCACTCGCCTCAGGGCTTACTTTTTCTAGCTTTTGTAAAAACTGAGCCGCTCTCTCTCCGCCCTGATACACGGGAACAACAATGCTGAATGTACCCCCTTTCACTCGTGCCGTTCGTTTTTTAAAGACTTGTCGATTTTCCCATAAAAACAGCATAGTAAAAGGCACCCAACTCCAAATAACCAGCCAAGGACCATACCCCCATTGCCCTTGCTCAACCAGACCTTCCCAAGCCAAGAAGTAACACCCCATGAATCCACAGTGCAACAGCCAGCTAGATCGAGGAATAAGCACCAAGTAGCAAACCAGCCAGCTCAAATACCAAAAATGGACGACAGGCACACAAATCAAAAACGCTTGAAAGATAGAAAATGCAGCTATCAGAACCCTGTTCTTAGAATCCATCAAGAACCTCACCAAAGGAAAGGCCAACAGAACTAGAAAGATCCCAATGAGTACTTTTTTAGAATAATTATTATCCTCCGTTAGTAAGAAAAATATTTCATAAAGCGGATTATTAAACGTGGCAGTACTGCCAAAATGAATAAATCCGAGCACAAAGTTCTCCAAGTGCTCTAGGAAGAAGAGGCTTGGTGCGATTAAAACTAAAAGAAAAACGAGCCAACTCTGAAACTTATGCTTCCACGTTCGGATGATAAAAAGAGGCAGCAACAAGCACGCCATCACCTTAATCTGAATCGCCAGACCTAAGAAGAGCCAAGCGGACTTACACTTCTGTTGATGTAAAAACCACAGAGCTGTTAATAATGCCCCCACCATCAAACTGTCAATATGGGCTTCCACCGCAAAGGAAGCCAAAATAATAGGATTAAAAGCCCAGAGAATCAGCCAGCGAACAGGCCTCCCTAAATCAATACAAAATAAGGTTAAAATCCCCAGAACCCAGAAATCCCCAATCAAAGAGAGCAGCTTGAACACATACAAATGATCCCACGTTTTCCCGGCCAAGCTCATTAATAACTGCATTCCCGGTGGGTAAGCCGTCATGTTGTCCTTATGATTCATCAGCTCCCAATCCGCATCTCGGTAAGCACTCAATGCCTCATGATCTGCCGTGAACTCATAAGGATTCTGCCCTTTTAAAAGCAGTTTCCCTTCCCATAAATAACGATGAACATCATCGGAGACAGGCGCCTCCCAATAAGCCAAACGAAGCAAAGCTGCCGCGGCAAAAATAAGAATAATGCTTTGTTTTAAAGACAGGCGAGGAAAGGTGAACAGCAGGGACATCATGCCCACCCAGCTGATGGCGTGGTAAAGCACTCGCTCTCTACCACCCTCCTGAATACTCTGCAGCTGGCTCCAGCTATATCCGACCGCAATCATGACTGCTAACGAAAGCAGCCAGACGCCCCAACGGTAATAATTAACCTTCACTTTGTGCTTATCTTACCCTGACCCTAGAGAAGCTAAGGTTCTCTATTTTTTAGACTCTGCCATTTCAACCAATGACGCTGGCAATTGATCAAAGACGATCTTCTCTTTTTCACCCGTCTCTGGATTCGTTGTGTAGCGTCCGAATTTAAGCACGCCCGTAGGACAACTCTGCACACAAGCCGAACAGCGAACACACTGAGGGTCTGCCATTGGCTTGCCTTTGTTTGCAAAGTTCATGACATCAATTCCCTGATGGCAGACTGAAGTACAGACATTACAGGAAATACACTTCTTCTTATCTGCGAAGATTCTAAACTTACTAAATCTCGAGTAAATGTGCATCAAAGCCGCAAGTGGGCAGGCAAATCGACACCAAACACGCCCTGAGAAATGGAAGTAAAAAGCCACCCCAATAATCCCAGCAAATAATAAATCAACAAACCAAACATAACTCCAAGCTTGTGCGATTCCGCCATTAGGAGAGCCGTAGAGTAAGAACTGATAAACCTCTTTAAAGAACGGCACATGAGCCCAAGCCAGCACTCGTGAGATTAAAATCACAAAGGCCATCCCTAAAAAGACCTGACCAATCATATTGAGCTTATTAGACAAAGGACCATGTGGCATTTTATGACGGTGCGCATCGCCTAGCGTTTCCGCCAATGCCCCACAAGAGCAAATCCATCCACAGTACGCCCCTTTACCCCAGCGACGAACAATCCATGGAACCACCACAAAGGTTTGGAAACAGCTCACAATCAGCCAACCCCACATCGGGTCTTTAGTGAATACGTTCCAGAAAAACAGAGGCCAGGCTAGAATCACGCCAAACGCACGCCAATACTCACGACCACTTCCGTAATTCACCTCAGGGAAAAACTCATCAGCCAGCCACTTAGAAACACCTGAATCGAATAAACCATTGGCACCCATTAACGGTAAAACGATATACGGTAGCAAAAACAACGGGATGATCTGGATCAGCCCTAAGGTGATTGTTTGTCGCTTCACATAAGGTGTTTTGCGGCGTTGGATTCTGCGGAAACCAAAAACAACGATAATGATACAATAAGCAAATGAATAGAAAAAGCCCGGATCACTCGCCACGTATTGCAGAATACCTAAGGGCGACTTGGGATCAGCAAAATCACCACCTTGACTCACCCACCACTCGGAGAGTCCAAAGGGGAAGAGGTTATTACTGCTCCACCATTCGTTGATCGGTAGCCATGTGCCTCCTTTTTTCCACTGGTAGACAAAGGTCATTAATAAAGCCGCCAAAGCGGCTGTCACCCACCAGTTCATATTTCGCTCCCCAGAGATCGTGATGTTCGAACGACGGAAAAACTCAAGCGGTGCTTCTCGACCAATCAATGTGAATACCGAATCATTCTCAATAGAACTTTCAGCCTTCGTTTCCTTATCAATTAAAGTGACGTGAGTGTCTGTGATCTCTTTAACCTGAGTTCCTAAGGCTAAAGTTAATAATCCATCCTGAGCAGCTTGTTCAATACGTTCAATATTATCAGGCTTTGGACGAGTTAACGCAGGGCTTCGGTAACTCAGCGTGACCTCACCTTCGCCCTCAGCGATGGCCATCGCAGCTTCGATAGCACTGTCACCACCACCAACGACAAGCACCTTCTTCCCTTGATAAACCTTAGGGTCATGAAGGCGGTTCATGACCTTATCCTTACCCTCGCCAGGCACGTTTAGTTTGCGGAAATTACCCGAGCGGCCAATAGCCACCACCACACGAAGGGCGGTCCAGGCTTCTTTCTCCTTAGCATTCGCGTTTTCTAAAACAAAGAGCCCGTCTTTTTTTGCAATTTGCTCAACTCGACCCGACGTGATCTCAATACCCGCCTCAACGATTTGCTCCTGCATCTCCTCGAGCAAGCTCTCCTTAATACCTGCTCTATCACCATACTGAACTCCGCCAGATGGTGTCATGTCCGTTGGGTATGTGAAAATAGGTTTTCCCTTAGGGAAGTTTTTCACCGTAGAAAAAGCCTCGCTGGTTTCTATTAAAACATACTTCAGCCCCGCTTTCTTAGCTTCCATCGCGGCTGAAATCCCAGAAACACCGCCACCAATGATTGCAAGGTCATAAACAGCCGTCTCTTTAGCCTTAGCACGCTGAGCTGGAAAGGAAGGTTCAGCTAGAATCGCCTGCACCGCCTTAGTGCCTGTTTCCGAAGAAAACTTCAAAAGAGGCACCCCTGATAAATCACCCACAATACGCACGCCCTCTTGATTCGTCAGCCCGTCCTCACCCACAACAGGTAGCTTCTCTACCGCTCCAGCAGGCCATTGACCATGAAGCCAGTGATAATATTTTTTTATAAAATTCATAAGGTTGTTTGTGAGTATTGTTACGGAAGAATATTGATGGTAGCAATAAAACGGCACCAAGTCACGGTTCAGTTTAAGTTATTATAGATGTTCGAGATTCCTTTACATATAATATTTTGTTTAGTTTACATAACGGATGTTTATTAAATTGCTATTTCTTGCATTGGGTTTTCTTTCCTTCACTTTAGCTAAGGTTGTAAAAGTAGCCTGCATAGGAGACAGTAATACAGTTCGACACCATTACCCTCGTGAACTTCAGCGCTTATTGGGAAATTCCTATAAAGTAAAACAGTTTGCCGTGAGTGGATCAACTCTACTTTCTGGCACTATCAATCCTAAAGGTCAACTCAGAGGCTATATGGAATTGGCTAAGTACAAGGAAGCTTTGGCATACAATCCTGATATAGCGATCATTATGCTAGGCACTAATGACTCTATGTATTGGGATGATAAAGCACGAGACGCTAAATTCCCAGGGACTCTCAAAGAAGAATTTACCACTAACATGAAAAAAATGACCGAGGAGCTTAAGGAAGCAAACCCAACGGTTAAAGTTTTCATTGTTAAACCACTTCCTGTTTTCCCCTCTAAAAGTAGACCTGCAATCCGCAAGACTTCAATCGAAAGAAAACAAGTTTTAGAATCTGTGCTTTATGATCATATAGAGGCCATAGCTAAAGACCTTAAACTTCCTCTAATTGATGTTTATTCCCCAATGAAAAATGACATTCATCTCACACAAGATGGGGTTCATTATCTTAAGGCGGGCTACCATAAAATGGCTTCTATTATAGCAGAAGGAATTAAGAAATCAGAAATGGATGTCGACGAGCATAATGATGATTATAAGAAAAAGAATATCGACGCCTACAACGAGAATCTCCCCCAGGTTTTTTCTTGTGGGGATAGTATCTCAGCAGGCTACGCTCCGTATTTAAAAGAATCTTTAAGGCATTCGTTTTCTGTCATGCATCGAATTGATGCTATTAAAAAGTTTAAATTAAAAGTTAACTATAGAGGGCCAATTCCTTCTCTAATAGAGACTACGCGTAAGGCTCTAGAAAGTAAGCAGTTCAACCCGAAATACCTATTATTGAATAGCGGATTACACGATGCAAAGAGAGGTAGAAGCTTAGATGGTTATAGGGAGTCGCTAATGATTATTATTGGTCTAGCAAAAAAACATAAAAAGGAGCTGGTTTGGATAACCACGACAAAAACAGCAAAAAAAGACAACAAAGCGCCCGTTATTGATTCTTATAATAAATTAGCTAAGCGCCTAGTCTCAGAGGCTGGGTTTAATTTTATTGATTTGGGTGGGTTTACAGAAAACCTCATCCTCAACAATAGGCCGGGGGCTGTAATGTCTGCTGATAAAGTGCATTTCACTCCAAGAGGCTATAAGCTCCAAGGCGAGTTTTTAGCCACCAAACTCCAGGAGATCATCAAAGCGCAGTCTCTAAAATAAGCTTGTTGTCATTCTTTTATGAGAAAACAAGTAACGCATCTAATTGGGTTGAAATCACTTTATGTATTAAAATCCCTTTATGTTTAAAAAAAAACTTGCAGAAAAATAAATTCTATGACCATAATCCACGCCCTTTTCGGAGGGAGAATCTTTTGAATCATGGCTTACGCAGTAATTAAAACAGGAGGAAAACAATATCGAGTCCAAGAAGGCGATGTTATTGACGTAGACAAGCTTGCAGTTGATGCTGGTTCAGAAATCACTTTAGACCAAGTTTTAATGGTAGGCGAAGGCTCTTCAGTTAAAGTCGGAGCTCCTTTCCTTGAAGGTGCTTCTGTTAAAGCTAAAGCGGTTGAGCAATACAAAGGCAAAAAGGTAATTGCTTTCAAATTCAAACGCAGAAAAGGTTTCCACAAAACAAAAGGTTTCCGTCGTCATCTCACTAAATTAGAGATCACAAGCATCGCAGGCTAAACTTTAATACTCACTAGACAAATGGCACATAAAAAAGGACAAGGTTCAGTTAAGAACGGAAGAGACTCTAGAAGCAAGAGACTTGGTGTTAAGAAATTTGGTGGCGAGAAAGTAATTGCTGGCAACATCATTATTCGTCAACGCGGAACTAAATGGCATCCAGGTGAAAACGTTGGCCTAGGAAAAGATTTCACAATCTTCTCATTGGTTGACGGTAACGTTTACTTTGACCGCAACGGTGGCCGAGTGAATGTAGCAATCGCTCCTGAAGCTTAAGAACCACATAATCATTGATTTTAAAAAAGCCTTAGGTCTTAACCTAAGGCTTTTTTGTGTTTATTTTTTAACTTTAGATTCACTTCAGCAGGGCAACTGAATAAACGAGCACAAAGGATTGAGCTGCCCCTTGCTATTCTTGATGGGGTTCTACAATGACTCTAGGTTAATAATATCAGTCTTGCTGTACTTAGTGGATCAAATCGAGACGCTATTCATTCAAGCTAGGTAATTAGGAAAGATTGGGCCTTGTGAATAACCTTACTCAATAAAGAAACTGCTAGGTTGTCGCAAATGCCTAATAGTTAATAGAGAAGCTTTAAGAGACTAAAGGGGCTTTAACTTGGGCTCAGTTTAGGGAGAGTGGGGGATTGCTTTTATAAACTTATCGACGCAGTAAGCCTTCGTACATTTGTCTGCAGTGAGGGTATTTTTGTGCGCGTCGTTTGAGTAATTTTAGACTTTTTTCCTTATCACCCCATTTAGTTACCTTGATGCTGACGTTTCGTGTACCCCAGCGCTTCATTAAGCGAAGGTTTGGGTGGTAGATATCAATCGTATTTGTTCCCACTAAAGCACTTCCATAATCTTCGACGATATAAGTGTAGGGGAGGCCTTTGATTTTAAATTCGGTTCCAGCTGGGTATTTTGACCAATCAGCTGCCGCAGAGCGGTATTTACTACCATAAATAAGTTTGGTTCCTAATGCCGTTAGGTTGCCATAAGCTCCGGGTTCATTTTCTTGGCAAGAGTAGGCTGTGGTTCTCACATAACGATGAGTGGTGGATTTAGGATAGCTAGGGGCTCCATGACGGTCTACTGGCAAGGATTGGGTTCGAGCTTTGGCTAATGCAGCGTAATAAGTCATGGACTTTTCATAACTTGGGTTTGAATAGTTAGAGCAAGAGCTGATGGCTAATGCGGCCAATATGCAAAATAAAGTAAGGGTTTTAGGCTGATTGAGTGACATGTTCTTTTGAGTCAGTTTAGGTTATTAGGTAAATATCTCATCATATTTCAATTTATTTTATCTGAGGGCAAACTCTAATATGAGTGAATTAGTTAGGGGAAGCCTCTGTGCCCCTTAGCTCGAGAGTGTCTCCCTTGACTTAGCGAATTGAATAGTTAATAAATGCTAACTATGATCCTTGCGATTGGCGATATTCATGGTTGTGACACGGCTCTTAAAACCCTGCTAGATACGGTTCAGCCAAGTTCTGATGATTTAATCATATCACTCGGTGATTATGTGGATAGAGGTCCAGACTCCAAGGCGGTCATCGACACCCTTCTTTCTCTCAAAAAAACTCACCAATACGTTCACTTAATGGGGAATCATGAAATCCAGATGATTCGCGCTCTTGAGGCCCCACATCACATGACTCGTTTCCTCTCAGCCATGTGTGGAGGGCAAGAAACACTAAACAACTACGGTGGCTCATTTGAGGACATTCCAGAGGATCACTGGGAGTTCATTACCAGCGCCAAGCTTTATCACGAAACCGCTGATCATATCTTTGTTCATGCTGGGCTGGAGCCTAACCTGCCTGTATCAGAGCAAGATTCCGAAACCTATTACTACAAACGCTTTTACGAAGCAGAGCCTCATCAATCAGGCAAGCCCTATATCTGTGGGCACACCATCCAAGGCGACTTACCAACCAATCAAGGTTATGCCATCTGCTTAGACACCTGTGCCTATGGCGGAGGTTGGTTAACCGC
>CALLBE010000161.1 GCA_938001985.1 uncultured Verrucomicrobiales bacterium
AGTATGGTGCTGAGACACTTGAAAAAGAAGAGGGTTTAATCAAAGGGTCTGCGGAGTATGAAGAGGGTATGAAAACCTTTGAAAAACGCATGGAGCATTACCTGCAACACCGCCTATACCCAGTGATGCCAGATTGGGAAATTATTTGTTTTTACCCAATGTCAAAACGCCGTAATGCAGGATTCGAAGCTAAGAATGAAGGCAGCTATAACTGGTATTCTCTCGAGTACGCTGAGCGTCGTAAGTTAATGGCAGGTCACGCAAGAACGGGCCGTACGTATAGTGGTAAGATTTTACAGCTGATTTCAGGTTCAACCGGCTTGGATACTCACGAGTGGGGCGTTTCTCTGTTTGCTCATGATTTATTCCAGATCAAGGCGATTGTATATGAGATGAGATTTGATGAAGTCTCAGCTAGATTTGGAGAGTTTGGAGACTTCTATATTGGTTTAAACCTCCCTGTTGACGAAGTGTTAGCGCAACTTTGTTTAGCCTAAGGAGGAGAAAAAGAGTGTTAATTTATTAGAGGAAACCAATTCCACTCTTGCCCCTACAAAAGCAATTCGCTTAATTTAAATTATGAGCCACGAATCCATCACTGTTTCAATCGCAGGTACAGGCAGTTGTCTTCCCGACAAAACGCTGACCAATGCGGATTTAGCAAAAATAGTGGACACCTCTGACGAGTGGATTACGACCAGAACTGGTATCAAGGAGCGTCGTATCGCAGAAGGGATGTCAAATTCTGATTTGGCAACTGGAGCGGGACGTCAGGCGCTGGAGAACGCAAAACTAGAGGCTTCAGACATTGATCAAATCATTGTCGCAACCGTAACGCCTGATACTTTAATGCCTTCAACGGCAGCTTATGTTCAACATAAGCTAGGCGCGACAAAGGCGATTGCTTACGATATTTCCGCCGCATGCTCTGGCTTTTTATACGCCATGCAGTTGGCTGAGAATGCGATCAAAGCTGGGAGTGCTGAGAATGTTTTAATCATTGGTTCGGAAAAGCTATCTTCGTTTGTCGATTGGAATGATCGAACCACTTGTGTGCTTTTTGGTGATGGTGCAGGAGCTGCGGTCATCAGTAAAGGTGGCGAGGGCGCGATTCTTGCAACCGAAATTGGCACAGATGGTTCTCAAACGGAAATTCTTAAGATCCCAGGCGGTGGTTCGAATTGCCCGACAACAGCTAGCAATATTGGAGATGGCTTGGCGTCCATTAAAATGGAAGGGCAAGAAGTCTTTAAGCATGCCGTGAATCGTATGAAGACGGCGGCTAACTCGGTGATTGAAAAGGCAAATTTACAACCTTCAGACATCGCTCAAGTGATTCCTCATCAAGCAAATTTACGGATTATTGATGCGATTTCAAAACGTCTCGATGTCGATAAGGATATCGTTTTTGTGAACTTGGATCGTTATGGTAACACCTCTGCAGCCGCAGTGGCGATTGCCTTAGATGAAGCCCAACGTGCGGATAAGTTTAAAAGAGGAGACCATATTGTTTTAGTGGTCTTTGGCGCAGGTCTCACCTGGGCAGCTTCGGCTATTCGATGGTAATTCCAGGTTCAATCTAGTCTCAATCCGATGGCGACCTCTATTTATTTTATTTCTGGCAATGACGAAGGTCTTGTTAAGGAAAAGGCATTGGAGACGTATGCTAGGATCAAGCCGCAGTCGACGGATGATTTCTCGAATGAGACCATCAATGGCGAGGCAGATAACTCAGATCACGCCAGTCGTATTTGCGCTCAAGTTGGTGAAGCCATACAGAGCTTTGGTTTTTTTAACTCGGATAAGGTCATTTGGCTTAAGAATGCTAATTTCTTAGGAGACGATGTGACCGGACGATCCGAGACCACAAAGAAGAGTGTGGAGTATCTCTCAGACCTATTGTCACAAGGCTTACCCGAGGGAACTACCTTGCTAATTTCAGCGATTGGCGTTGATAAACGCAGGGCTTTTTACAAATGGTTGGCTAAGAATGCTGAAGTATCGGTTTGTGATAAATTAGACACATCTAAAGAGGGTTGGCAGGATCAGGTGGGAAGACTGGCCCGAGGCTATGCCAGAGATCTAGACCTTAGCTTTGATGGAGAAGCTCTAGAGTTATTTGTGAACCGAGTGGGAGCGGAGACCCGAACGATTAAAACAGAGCTGGAGAAGCTTAAGTTATTTCTTTTGCCAGAAAATAAGGTTTCAACCGATGATGTCGTTAAGATGACTCCGAGCAGCCACACCGGGGTGATTTTTGAAATCGGCAAGGCGCTGGAAGAGCGTAATGCTGGCGCCGCGATCGCTTTAATCGATCAACAGTTAGCTAAGGGCGAGAGTGCGATTGCCATCATGAGAGCCTCCGTTCTCAACACGGTTAAAAACCAACTTTTTGCTAAAATCATCCAAGAGGATCTTGGAACTTCGATCACAAAAAACGCTTTAGCTAGTGTTGCTGATAAGCATAAACGCTGGTTGCCGATTACGAAAAAAGGCGAAGTAAACACCTGGGGGCTATCCTTAGCTGCGGGTAAAATTCGCAATAAAAGCAAGGCTCAGTTATTCAAAAACCTAGAAGCCTGCCAACAAGTAGATCAAAAACTGGTCACCACGCAGTTGGATCCTAAGATGTTATTGCATAAGTTGATTGTTGAAATAACCGCTAGTAAATAGTTAGGTTAATAGCAACTTTTCGCATCGCTCCCTGCACGCTTTCCTCTTCGTTGGTATTTGCGAGCAACTTATAGAATATGAAAAAGATCTTAATCAGAACGGCTTATTCACTCTTAGTTTTCCTCGTTTTTATTGCGGTGGTAATTCTTCTGGGGTCACGGGATGAAGCGCTAGAGCCTGCTGATGATTTCGCTGTTGTCGTTAAGAAGGTTAAGCCAGAAGAAAATGCTTATACTTTTATCCAAGAGGCTGCTGAATTGATGAAGCTTGCCAACTTTGAAGAGGATCGAAGTTTTATTCGCTCATACCTTAAAAATCAATCGGAAGACCACGAAAGGGCGAAGGATATATTTGAGAAAAAAGCGAATCGAGAGGCGATCGCTCTGATTGATAAAATCGTAACTTGCCAAACGCTTCAAACGCCAGAGGACGCTTCTTATATGGATAACATTATTGGAGTGTCAAGGGTAGGGGTGAATTTGAATAATCTCGTTCTCTTAAAGATTCATTGGCACTTAAATAAAAAAGAAAATAGGGAAGCATTGGCGCTTTTTGATAAAGCCTTTAAATTGTCACACTTCCTAAGCTCGAACAGCAGTTCCTTGATGGGTTATATGATGACCAAAGCGGTATTTGCAGAACTCTTGGGCTCTTGTAGGCAATTTGCTCAGATGGCCGTAAGGGATAAAGAGGCCATGACGCAATTGATAGATTATTTAGAATGGATAGAAATTCATTCAGACCCTTTAGTTCATGCCTTAAAAAGTGATTTTCGATTTCATAAAAAAATGATTCAATCAATTTCGTTAGAGAAGAGTCAGTTGAGTCAACCGTGGTGGGCGAGGTTTTCTCAGTTGGCTTTTAAAAATTATTACTTCCACCTTAATGAAACTCTAAATGGAATTCTTCATTGTTATAGGGGGGGCATTGAGCATGCTCAGATGAATTACTTTGAAGTGCCCTCAGCATCTTATATTAGCGATGATTCAATTATGAGTGTACTCGCCCCTAATGGTTGGGGAAGGATGTTTATTGATGATGTGTTAATGGGAGCTTCTAGGAAAGGCTTAGAGATGCAGGCTAAGAGTAGAATGAAATTAGCCTTAACTAAGCTCTTTGTCCATATGCAACTATATCGCGAAAGTTTTGGATCATTCCCTAAAAAGCTTACCGACTTAAATATTAAAATCCCGACGGATCCTTGTGATGGGCAACCTTTAAAGTATGATGCAGAGAATGGAGTGATTTATTCAACCGGACCTGATAAAGTGGATTCAGGTGGTTATCGAGAGGCGATCGCTTCTGAGAAACTTTCGTTCCCTGGGGACTGGGGGCGTGGAGACTTTTATATCTTTCTAGATAGAAGGTATTAGCAGAAAAGTTAAAGGCTTCTGGAATTTTATTTACTGGTCGTTAGCTTAAGCTTGGATCATAACCTATGCATGGACCATGAATCGTCTAAGAATTTATTAAGAGAACTTGAGGAAAGTCAGTTTCGAGTTTCCATATTTGGTTCGGCTCGTTTGCAGGAAGATCATCCCAGTTATCAAAAAGCCGTTGAACTCGGCCGCCAGTTGGCGCAAGCTGGCGTGGATGTGATTACCGGAGGCGGGCCTGGTATTATGGAGGCTGCTGCAGCTGGCCATAAGTCTTCTCGAGGTGAAACAGAAGCCAAGACGATCGGGATTGGGATAGAGCTTCCTTTTGAGCAGGGGTTTAATGAATTCATGGAAATCAAAAAAGAGTTCCGTCATTTTTCAG
>CALLBE010000162.1 GCA_938001985.1 uncultured Verrucomicrobiales bacterium
AGCTGGTCTCAGTCTCGAAAAACTCATCCGTCGCGATCAAACGAGCAAATTCAGCATGGGCGCTGGCTTTGACTACAGCAGTGGCAACAACTACTTAGATGAAATCTTCCTCATCTCCTCCTCTCGCAACACAAGTAAAGCGAAGTTTTATATGGATTGGACTCGATACACGCACCAAAACACAGGAGCCTTTAATGCTCATCTCACTTACACGCATGGGTTACCTATGTTTGGTTCAGTGTCCGATACAGGCAAAGACTCAGACAGCCCCAAGACTCAGTTTCGGCGATACAACCTTGATCTTAACTTTAATAAATCACTGAGGATTAAAAAACTAACGGGCAGCTCATCAACGCGCCTATCCATCCAATACGCAAAAGAAGCCCTCTACTCCAGCGAAGCCATGAATATTGGTGGGTTTGGATCGATTCACGGCTTCCGAAACGACTCAATCCTAGGCTCCAGCGGCGTACAACTGAACCAAAAACTAACCTTCAACCTCCCGCAAAGCGCCATCACCTCCAATTCATTAATCAAAGTCCTCCCCCAAGCCTACCTCGGCTATGACATAGGCTTCTTATACGGCCCTCACAGCTCTTTAGAAACTCACAAACCCCTCCAAGGCTTCACCGCAGGCGTCAGCCTATCCAACACCAAAGGTCTCCTAGACCTCAGTGTTTCCGTCCCTATATCAAAACCCAGCCAGCTCACCGAAAACAAAGCCCTCTTCGGCATCCAAAGCCGAATCAGCTTTTAAAAAATAAGAGACATGCCCACACTGAATTGGTGGCCAGTTTGGCGGCAACTCCAGTGTCCGATCCTCTCATAAAGCTCTGACAATAAACTATTAAAACAACCTCGAAAGAAAACCTGACCAGTCCTTTTTTTGTTAAAAAATCATCCTTAACCCCTATTGAAATTGAGCATCCAAATTACCCTTTCGAATCGAGTCGATAGTAACGCCTTACTCAAATTATTAAATAACTTATCCGAAGTGGGGGACGCCACTCACGTTAAAATAGATTTCAAGAACTTACTTAAAATTACACCTGCAGGGTTGGTCTTACTCGCAAGTTGGGTGAACAACCGTATTTCAAATAGCCTTTCCACCAAATTAATCAATTTAGATAAGTGCCACATTAAGGGGTATCTCCAACGCATGAACCTTTTGTCGGTTTGTGAGGTTTCAGGTATCGAAGAAAACTTTCAGCGACATGACCCTCGTAAGAGATTCGTTCCTCTCCGCGAAATTGATTGCAATACGGATGAGCTGGCAGCCGAGGTTGCTGATTTAATTGCCCCAGGTGGAGACGAATATGATCATCAGAATATGGGGTTATGGGATGCGGCTCAATACGTAGTCACCGAATTAACTAATAATGTGCAGCAACATGGAAGAGGTCGTGGTTTTATCGCTGCGCAAACGACTCAAGGAGACGGAATGGTAAGAATAGCCGTGTGTGATGATGGTATAGGGATTAGACAAAGCCTGCTGGACGGCAGGTTGGATATGGGAAATACAGATTCGGATACAGACTGTATTTTAAAAGCATTATCTCCTCGTGTCAGTTCAAAAGGACAACCATCAAACGAGGGTGTTGGCCTGACACTCACGTCACAAACAGTAAGCTTAATGGGAGGTCAGATGTTAATTTGCAGTGGTAACGGAGTTGTGATCACTCAATTAAATGGTCAAACAGAAATTCCGGAAGACTTGCCTATGGAGGGAATTCAAGGAGCCTTAGTCACCTTGGTTTTTAAACAATCAAAGGCAAATGATGGGTTTAATGAGTGCTTGCACAGGGCCAAGGTAATGAAAGACCTCTTGCAAAATACTAACAAACCGGTAATATCTTTTACATGAACCATGAAGTTTCCATCACCAAGGTTTTTGGCCGAACAGCCAGTGATGGTAATTTAGCCTATGGATTCCGACTCAAAGAGCTGGATCGCTACTACTCCATGTGCGATCATATCATTCTTGATTTTACTGATTTTAGAATGGCTAACAGTTCCTTCATGAATGCGCTGATAGCCCCTTACTTTCAACAAGACGGTAAAAAAGCACTAGATAAACTAATCTTCAAAGAATGTCGAGGCACCGTGAAGGTTTTAGTAGAAGGGGCCGTTTCATTAGGTTTAATTAAACACAATGAAGCAAAAGCTCACCATTAATTATCCTGGTTCCTAATCGTGGATTTCAAAAATCTATAAAAACACTAAGTATTGAATACATTCCTATCCCGGGACTTATCAACATTCTTTTTAGATAAACAAGGTGTAATCCCATTGTAGAAATCCGAGTATTATCTAATAAGATTAAAAAAAGAAAAAATGGCGGACCCGGAGGGATTCGAACCCTCGATACGATTGCTCGTATACTCCCTTAGCAGGGGAGCGCTTTCAACCGCTCAGCCACAGGTCCAAGAAGGAGATAAGTTTTTCCATAAGTTTTTTATGAAGTCAACAACAGACCGCCTCAAAGATGGGTTTTGTTTTGCTTTTTTTTCTTATGAAGACAAACTTACGCCTTTCAAGAGTTATGAAGTGGTTCGTTTTAGCAGTTATCAATGCCTTTTTATTCAGTGGCTGCAGCTCGACGAAGAGGTTGGTTGAGCAATTCAAAAAAGAGGTGGAGAGTCAGAACGCTCCCTCGAGTAAAAAGGATTCAACCAACTCCTCCGGCTCATCAGATGATTCTCCTGCGACCCCCTCCATAACTATTGCGAAATACTTTGGCGAAGTTCAACAGCTGAACCAAGAGGGCTCTTTTGTCATCGTGGAGGGTTTTGGGTTCACCCCACGCCGTGAGCTGTCTTATTATGTGGAGCGCGAGGGTAAGATCATCGCAGCCCTGGTCCCGAGTATTGAGCAGTTGAAGGGAAATTTCATTTTTGACATTCGCAATGAAACTCAAAAAATAAAACCAGGGGACCTTGTCATCCAATTACAGAAAAGCATAAATACCGAGAGTTCTGACTCTCTGCCCCTGAGCGGTTAAAATTAGCTTTTGATTCCGCCTCAATCACGTTACATCAGTTGCACCTCATCCATGAATTATCAAGAAATCAAAACCGTTTTAGATCAATTCGATGTTTTACCCAGTCGTAAGCTCGGTCAAAACTTCCTCATTGATCAAAATGTGTCGAGTTGGATCGTGGACCAGCTGGATATTCAACCTGAAGATACGGTGGTTGAAGTCGGGCCAGGCACGGGGGCGCTGACGGAACAGGTTTACCAACGCTGCAAGCGATTGATTCTAGTCGAGTTCGATGCTCGTCTAGCCGAGTATCAGACGGAGCGTTATAAGGATGTGCCGCACGTGACGGTTCACCATGCGGACGGGGCGCGTTTTGATGTTCGAGAGCTTTTTTGTTACCAGCCGATTAAACTGCTAGGCAACCTGCCTTACTCAGCTGGTGGGGCGATTATGCGCAATTTCTTGAACCGTCCTTCTCCTGTGGTTCGTGCGGTTTTGATGCTTCAAAAGGAGTTTATCGACCGAATCATTGCGAAGCCTAAGACGAAAGACTTTGGTATTCTGACCTTGAGAATGCAAAGTGAGTGGGAAGCCACGCCGTTGAAGACGATTCCACCTGAATGCTTCCATCCGAGACCTGCGATTGATTCGACGGTGATGGTGCTTGAGAAGCGAAAAGATGATCTTCCTGTCTTTGATGCCAGACTCTTTGATGAGTTGATACGCCGTGGGTTTTCTCAACGCCGTAAGCAGGTGAAAAAGCAAATGCCAGCAGACTTTGACTGGTTAAAGACCTTTGAGAAAATTGGGATTTCTTTAACAGCGCGTGCAGAGGAGATTTCACTCGAGCAGTGGATCCAGCTCACCAATCTCTACGACCCGCTGAAGAAGAGCGCGGCGACGGCTGGGCAATCAGCTGATGAGGTGTTTGATGTCGTTGATGAGAACGATGAGGTCCTTCGCCAGGCGACGCGAGCTGAGGTTCACGAACAAGGTCTGCTCCATCGCGCGGTTCACGTTTTAGTCTTTAATAAACACCGTGAGGTTTTCCTCCAAAAACGCTCCCGATTAAAAGACGTTTGCCCTGGAAAATGGGGCTCCAGCGTCTCAGGTCATCTCGACAGTCAGGAAAGTTACGACGAGGCTGCAGTTCGTGAAATCAAAGAGGAAATTGGCGCGTCTGATCTCGACATCCAACCGATTGGAAAGCTTAAACCTTCTGAAGAAAACGGCTTCGAACACATTCAAATCTACCTCGCTAGACACGATGGTGCCTTGAGGTGCCCTTGTGATGAAATCGATGCGGGC
>CALLBE010000163.1 GCA_938001985.1 uncultured Verrucomicrobiales bacterium
GATCCCCAAACCATAAATCCAACGGCTCAATGGAATGGATGCCTTCGCCTTTTCTAACGAGTTGATCAACTTAGTTGCATTCTTCACCCCATAAGTTCGTGGATTTTCATCCGAACCTAAATTCAAGTTACCTAATGATTCTAAATCCAGCGTGAAGAGTTCGATAGGACTTTTCACATAACCTCTAGCTACTAAGGACTCACTCACAGCGCCCCCCATAGAGGCAAGGTCCAGGGCTTTTCTAGAGGCAAAATGAGCCAAGCGATCAGCCATCTTCGCTTCGCAGGAGAAATTAACACAACGCCAAGCCACCTGACCCTCCTCTTGAGCAATAGGCTGCTGACAAGCGGGACATTCATTGTTTAAATACTCACTGATCTTAAAAGGTTCAGCCCCCTCAGGTCGTTTTTCATAAAGCACCTTAACCACTGAAGGAATAATTTCACCCGCCTTCTCAATCAAAACCGTATCCCCCACTCTGACGTCTTTTCGATCAATCTCATCCTGATTATGCAAGGTCGCTCTAGACACCGTGGTGCCTGACACATGAACAGGCTTCAAATTAGCCACGGGCGTCAACACCCCAGTACGGCCCACTTGAACTTCAATGGATTCAATCTGCGTCTCTTTTTGCTCAGGTGGAAACTTAAACGCAGCCGCCCAACGTGGGGCTCTCGCGGTCACGCCCAGATTTTGTCTCTCCTCAAAGCTTTCAACCTTAATCACCGCTCCATCCGTCATGTGTGGCAACTCATGTCGAATCTGGTCCAGCTTATTCACCGCTTCCCAAACCTCTTCAAACGTAGTGGCACTAAACACAGGCTCGTTCAATGGGATATTCCACGCCTTCAAATACGTTCTGAACTGAGCTTCCGATGATAAAGAAACACCTTCATAACTCCCTATACCATGAGCGATGAAGCTCAATGGCCGCTTAGCCACCTCACGAGAATCCAATAGCTTGATCGTCCCCGCCGTCGAGTTTCTAGGATTGGCAAAAAGCGCCTTCCCTTCTTCTTCTCTCTTGTGGTTCAGGGCCTCAAAATCACGCTTACCGATATAGATTTCACCTCTAACCTCCATCAAGGCCGGCGGCGTCTCCATCGCCAAGGTTAGGGGAATGCCTCGTATCGTTTTCACATTATCCGTCACATCATCCCCCGACTTCCCATCGCCTCGAGTCAGCGCATAATCAAGCTTCCCTTCTCTATAAACCAAACTCACCGCCACGCCATCAATCTTAGGCTCAATCGACACAGGAATTTTCTCGTCTCCTGTCAACTTTTCCAAACGCTTCCAAAAAGCAGACAGCTCTTCTTCCGAAAAAACATCATCAATGGACAACATTGGAAGCAGGTGAGGTTTGTTTTCAAAACTCTCCAGCAAATCATTCCCCACTCGCTGTGTTGGCGAATGCGCTGATTTTTCTTCAGGAAATTTAAGCTCCAACTCCTCCAACTCTCGGTAGAGCTTATCATACTCATGATCACTGATAGTCGGTTCTCCTGATTGGTAGTAAGCAAGATCATGTCCAGCAATCACCGCCTCCAACTCTCGCATCCGTTCCACCGAATGAGTCTGGCTGCCTTGCTGAGCTGAAAATTCAAAAAGATCGTCCACTGAAACCAATTTGATAAGGTGACCGATGAAAAGCAAGTTCCAGAGAAAAAACTTTTTTGCTTTCCATCTTAAAGCTGAATTGTCATGCCTTTATTAAGATGAGTAGAGAATACAAAGTCGCAGTTTTAGCCGGAGACGGTATTGGGCCAGAAGTCATGGTCGAGTCTCTCAAGATTTTAGATGTCGTTTCTGAAAAATTTGGGTTCAACATTTCAAAAGAAGAAAAACTAGTCGGAGGCGCTGCCATCGATGATTCTGGCTCTCCTCTTCCACAAGACACCCTCACCGCTTGTGAAAACGCAGACGCTATTTTATTCGGTTCCGTAGGTGGACCTAAGTGGGAGAACTTACCACCTCAACAACAACCAGAGCGAGGCGCTCTACTGCCTCTTCGTAAGCACTTTGGCCTATTTGCCAACTTGAGACCTGGCGTTTGTCTTCCTGAACTGACTCATGCATCACCTGTTAAAAACGAACTCATTCCAAATGGTTTCGACGTTTTATGCATTCGCGAACTCACGGGTGGCATGTACTTTGGCGAGCCTAAGCTCATTGAAGAACGCAATGGTGAGCGTGTTGCTATCGACACCATGGTTTATTCAGAAAGTGAAATCAGACGCATCGCTCACGTGGCTTTCTTAGCCGCAATGAAGCGTGACAAACGAGTCTGTTCTGTCGATAAAGCAAATGTCTTACAAAACTCTGTTCTCTGGAGAGAAATCGTCATCGAAGTCGCTAAAGAATACCCAGAAGTGACGCTTGAGCACCTCTACGTTGACAACGCCGCTATGCAGTTAGTGAGACGTCCAGGAGATTTCGATGTTTTATTCACTGAAAACCTATTTGGTGATATTCTTTCCGATGAAATGGCAATGATTTCAGGTTCTCTCGGCATGCTGCCTTCCGCTTCTCTTGGTAATAAAAATGAGAGCGGCCTCTATTTCGGTATGTACGAGCCTTCCGGCGGTTCTGCTCCAGACATTGCAGGTCAAGGCATTGCGAACCCTATTGCTCAGATTTTGTCTCTCTCCATGATGCTTCGCTACTCCTTAGGAGAAACGGAAGCAGCTGATTCTATCGATAACGCCGTACAAGCAGTCATCGCTCAAGGATTCAGAACAGGCGACATCTACACAGGCAAAGAAAACGAGACAAAAGTGAATACAAAAGAGATCGCAGCAGAAGTGATTAAGAATTTAAAATAATTCTCGCATTTACTAAGCAGAAAATCCTTTACATTTAAGAAACATAAACTAACTTCAGCGTCCAAGCTATGAAAGTATTATCTTCACTCTCGTCAATGAAACGTCGTCATGATGACTGCCAAGTCGTTAAGAGGAAGGGAACTTTGTATGTCATTAACAAGACAAACCCAAAGTTTAAAGCACGCCAAGGAACTACGAAAGCAACTAAGCTTTCTAAGAAAGGCGTTAAGTAATTCTTTTTGATATCACTTTTTTAAAAGGCGGTGCTTACTTTTAAGCATCGCCTTTTTTCTTTTTAAAAAAACATGGATCAGATCTTAGCTAAATTAACCGAGGCTCTTTCAAAAGAAACAAGCGATCTCAATTCATGGTTAACCACATCACCAGCTCGTCCCGATCTTTACTATACGAAGGAAACCCCCTTTTACGAAATATCCAAGCGACTGCATGACCACCTGGGTCAACCTCGCCGCACTTGGGAACGCTGGCTCATTGCGATTACTAGAAGCACCTGTCAGCCTATTTCTTTAAAGTCACTGGGACAGCATTGCCACCTCGATCGCCTGATCCAAGAGGAGGCATTACGCTTATTGTCTGAAAACGGAGACCTGATTCAACTCCCCCAACACGAGAAGAAAAACGCCTACAAGCTCTACTTCACGTCTCCAAATTTAATCAACCAAGTGATTACAGAAAAAGGAGCTCGTTTTGAAAGCCTCCTAATTGCGACCTTTCAACGCATCACGAGTGAAATGACTGAGACA
>CALLBE010000164.1 GCA_938001985.1 uncultured Verrucomicrobiales bacterium
CTTTGATCATTTGCTCCATGGCGTCACCACCGGAACCAATCGCGTGGAAGCAGATGCACTCATACCCTGCTTTTTCAAACAAGTTGATCGCATGAATCGTTCCTTTAGTAAGTACGCCTAAGTTAGTGATACCAATAGTACCTTTCGCTTTTGACTTAGAAACACCTCGCTTAACCTGAGCCATCCCTAAGGTACAAGCCGCCGCATTCGCTAGGATTTTTTCAGAAAATACATTCAGTCCTAAGATATCACTGACTGAATACATCATCGTGATGTCCTTAATTCCTACGAAAGAAGAAACGTCGCCTGATGCCGCTGTTGATAAAATAACTTTAGGAAAGCCATAAGGAAGCGCTTGGAAAATAGCACCGTTCATTGAAGTCCCTTGAGTACCGCCAAGACCAAGAACTCCATGAATAGTACCGTTCGAAATTCCTTCAAAAATAATCTTAGTCGCTCCTGAGATCATGATAGGCTGAGCCTTTTCACGACTTGGATCTGAAGAAAGGTCAGCAAAATTGCCATTCCCTGCTTCTGCAACCTGCTCTCTAGTGAAATCCGCCTTCAAATAAGGAGATCCAACTACGCCTAAATCAATAATAACGGATTGGCCACCTAGAGCCTTGATTTCCTCTTGAAGGAACTCAGCCTCTTTGCCTTTAGTATCAAGCGTGGTAACAATAGCGATTGTTTTACACGCCATGGGTGGTGATGAAGACATAACTCTCTCGTCTTGAATCAATTATTTAGAAAAGCGTAATGCGGTGAACTCGTCAGCAGCTTCAGTCACAGCTTTTTCGATTGGAATTCTCTCGGTTGAAGAACCTGTCCAGAAACCGTGACCACTGGTGTTATCAAGCATGTACTGAGCATCTTCCGGAGTCTCCATAGCGGCACCGTGTGCTACTAAGATCACCTCTGGGTGAAGCTCACGACACGCATTGTAAACGTCCTCTGTCATTTCAGCCGTTTGCTCAATCGTAGTTCCGTTGTCGTAACCTTTAAGACCGCCCTTAGTTGTACCTGCGTGGTAGCAGAAAATGTGTGGCTTCGCTTCTTTACAGATGCGTAATGAGTCTTCAGCGGTGAAACCTAGGCCGATCGTAACCATGCCCATTTCCTTCGCTAACTTAAGCATCTCAATCTCATTATCAATCGTGATACCCGCTTTTGTTAATACTTTGAAAATCTCACTGTCTTTATCAACATAGCTGATTGAAGGACCGATATTAGAAACGGAATTAACACCCATTCTTAAGCAGTCTTCTAAAACCATGCGCATGTCCTTAAGCGGATCATTGGCATTCAAGCACGCACAAACAAACGCCTTACCTTCGATGGCTGGCATGATGTCTTCTCTTGTGTATTGAAGTGTGTACTTATTTGAATCTAAAATAGGCCACATCATTGACATGGTTCCCATTCCGTTGGCACGCAGTCTCGCACCGGAGAACGTGTTGATACAATCTGTACCAGAAGCCTCTTGAATCTTAGCCACGAGTCCACTCCCTGCACTTGAAATCATAATAGGAAGTCTATTATCTACCTTGTGCTTTAAATGAGCTAAAATGTCCTCCGTTGTTTTTCTTTTAACGATCATGGTTTGTTTATTTTTATAAATTAAGGGAATTAAAATTTATTGTCTTGAAAAATAGTATCTTTTTTTAAGTTTTTTTTACGCATAAGGCTGACTTTTCGCCTGTATTCTGACTTCGGTTACTTCGAGGGTTTAAAGTTTTTACGGTACCTCGCTGGCGTTTCTCCCATCACTTTCTTAAATTCTCTAGAAAAGTGACTTTGATCTGAAAAACCACAAATCTGGCTGATCTCAATCAGTGAAATATCGCGCTCTCTCAATTTATAAGAGGCATCTTGAATTCTTAAGTTCCTGATGTACTCCTTCGGCGTCATCCCTAAATACTTCTTAAACTTATTAATAAAAGCACTCATGGAGATATTTGACATCTTAGCCAAAGTTGGGATTTCTACATTCTCACGGAAGTGCTCCTGAAGATATTCAACAACCTGACTCAACTCCCCTTGATCATAAAAGGTCGAAGAGCCCTGCTCAAACGGGTGAGTTATTCCAAAAACACCACAAATATTCCCATTACCGTCCAACAATGGCTTTTTCGTGGTCACTGTCCATTCGACTAAACTCCCTCCACGTGGATTTGGCACCATCTCAACACGCCCAACGATAGGATCGCCTGTCTTTAAAATCTGCAGATCGTCTTGCTTGATGTTTTCTAAAATATAGCCAGGCAAGAAATCCTCATCACGCTTGCCCATGATCTCCTCAGCAGAATCCACCTCAAAAATCTCCTTAATCCTTTCATTATAGGCAACATACCTCAACTCAGAATCTTTCATGAAGTAAGTTAACTTAGGAATATCGTCTAAGAGAGAGGATAAATCATTCTTTATCATGTGCTTCTCAAAAAACGTATAATCTCTCATAACAAGTTATTAAGTCTCAAAAAAGAGACATAATATCAATAAAAAAGGCTGGTCCACTTGCACTTAGAACGCTTCAATACGTAACTTAATAAAAATGAGCGAAGAATTAACCATTGGAATCATCATGGGAAGCCAGTCAGATTGGCCCACTTTAGAGCATACTGCAAAAACACTCAGTGATTTTGGCGTCAAATGGGAAGCCGAAGTTGTCAGCGCTCATCGAACCCCTGATAAGCTTTATAAATACGCCAGTGAAGCCCGCTCTAGAGGGATCAAAACCATCATCGCCGGTGCAGGCGGTGCAGCACACTTACCAGGCATGGCAGCGGCCATCACGGAAGTCCC
>CALLBE010000165.1 GCA_938001985.1 uncultured Verrucomicrobiales bacterium
TAATCACTGACAATTGTCTTTTCGTAGGCAAAAATCAGATTTTGCGGGCTCTGTCTCATGAGGCATTCCCGCCTTTTTTCTTTTTTAACCCTGCTTCTAATTAAGCCTTAGGCTTGAAGATCTCAGTGGTGAGGCGTTGGCGCTCGTCGAAGATGTGCTTCAATTGAGACTTCACGTAGAGGGCGTGGACGATTTGACCAATGGGGCCTAAAGGGAGGTCGTAGATGACGTCGTCTGTCATTAGGACGCCGTCTTCGTTTTCTTCAAAAGTGTGAGTATGATGCCAGACGGAGTAAGGTCCAATGCGCTGGTCATCGATGAACTGTTTTTCAGTTCCGTTGTCCTTGATGAGGGTGATTTCAGTGAGCCATTTCACCCAAATAAAAGGGGCGATTTTTACCTTGTAGCCTATCATTTGGCCAAGGTGCATGGATTCAGATTTGCAGTGCGTGATTTTGAACCCAACGGATTCGGGGGTGAGTTGGTCTAGGTTGCGAGGGTTGGAGAAAAAATCCCAGGCTTCTTCTAGACTGCAGTTGAGTTGTTGTTGTCGTTGGAGGTGATACATGAGAATAGTTAAGGGTGTGCGTGGTTTTTAAGCCCTATTTATAGAGCTGTATTGAAAGCACTTGAGAAGGTGCTTTTATTCAGAGGCTTTGCGATGCAGGCCCCTGGTTGCTTATTTATTATGGCGTAAGATGGCAATCTTAACCCCTTCAATCAAAGCGATGGCTGAGGCCTGGATAATGCTCTCGGAAACGCCGACCGTTCCCCAAGTTTCAGATTCATTGCTGTGTGCAATGAGGACTCGAGTTTTTGCGGCAGTGGTTGCTGCGCCATCGAGAATTCTCACTTTGTAGTCGGTCAATGCCACGTCTTTGAGGAAACTGAAATGAGGTTCGATGGCCTTGCGGAGCGCACGGTTTAACGCGTCCACCACCCCAGAGCCTTCGGCGACGGTGTGTAGGACGGTGCCATTCAGTGCGATCTTAAGAGTGGCCTCACAAACAGGGTCATGACCGTCTTCTTGGCTGTAAAGTCTATAGTTGCAGTGGTAGTCGATGAGCTCAAAAGGAGAAGGGCAGTCTTGAATGCTTTTTCGGATAATGAGCTCAAGTGACCCGCCTGCTGATTCGTAGGAGTAGCCTTCTTTCTCAAGGTCTTTAACTTTTTGTAAAACTCCTTTAGCCGCTTCACTGCCTTTTTCTAAAGGAAGCCCAAGCGCCTCGGCTTTCATTAAAATATTGGACTGCCCTGAGAGTTCAGAAACTAAGATCTGTTGCTCGTTGCCAACGGACTGAGGTCTAATGTGCTCGTAGCTTTCTGAGAGCTTTTGGACCGCATTCACGTGCATGCCGCCTTTGTGTGCGAATGCTGTTTTTCCAACAAAAGGAGCACGGTTGAAGTGAGGGTTGTTGGAGAGATCGTCGACAAAGAAGGAGAGTTCTTTGAGTTTATTAAGGTTGGGTACGAGCGGTTGTTTCAGCTTAAGCTCGATGATAGGAATAACTGAGGTGAGGTTACAGTTGCCTGTTCTTTCTCCATAGCCGTTGATAGTGCCTTGGACGTGCGTGGCGCCCGCTTGAACAGAGGCAATGGCGTTAGCGACGGCGAGTTCGCAGTCGTTGTGTGTGTGGATGCCAACTTGGGTGTTGGGGAAGGTTTCTTTTACGTGAGCGGTGATGGTTGTGACCTCGCTTGGCAGCGTGCCGCCATTGGTATCGCAAAGGACTAGGCAATCAGTTCCGCCCTCGACCGCAGCGGCGAGAACCTTGAGCGCGTGTTCTGCATTGTCTTTATAACCATCGAAGAAGTGTTCAGCGTCAAAGATGACCTCACGCTTGTTTTCTTTAAAAAAGCGAGCGGTGTCTCTTACCATGGCTTGGTTTTCCTCGACCGTGGTTTTTAAAATATCCGTGACATGAAGTTCCCAAGACTTTCCAAAAAAAGTGATGACTGGGGTCTCTGCGGCAAGCAAAGAGAGGATTTGAGGGTCTTCCTCAACAGCGGTATCTTTTCTACGAGTTGAGCCAAATGCAGCTATCTTAGCGTGTTTCCACTGCATGTTTTTCGCGGCTTCGAAGAATTCAACATCCTTTTGGTTCGAGCCAGGCCAGCCGCCTTCGATGTAGTCAACGCCAAAGGCATCGAGTCGTTCCGCAATTCGTATTTTATCCAAGCCAGATAATGAAAATCCTTCTCCTTGAGTGCCGTCTCGGAGAGTGGTGTCGTAGATGAAAACTGATTTGGTAGTATTGCTCATGATAAACCTAGCAGGGGTGTCTGTTATAGAAATTTATGGAGGTGAAATTCAAGGTCTTTTATAAAAGGAGGGGTGAATCGATCATTTATATTTCACTTTTTTCCGTTCTTTGAGAGGGTTGGGGGCGTCAGAGGTGAGCTGATGCTTCTCTTTTAGTTTTTTGATTTGATCTCTCAAGTGACCTGCTTTTTCAAACTCTAGCTTGCTGGAAGCTTCTAGCATTTCGGTTTCGAGTTCGGAGAGGACTTGGACGATGTTATAGTCCTTGTTTTCATCCTTTAAGATGGAATTATTGATTTCTTGAGCTGTGTCTTTTCCGTATTGTTGGAGGCTGGATTGCTTGTCTCTGATGACGCTTCGAGGAGTGATGTTGTGGTCCTTGTTGTGCTGTATTTGCTTTTCTCGACGGTAGGTCGTGACCTCAATAAGGCGTTTGATGGAATCTGTGATTTTATCACAAAAAAGAACACACTCACCATTCACGTGACGAGCGGCTCGACCTGCGGTTTGGACCAAGCTCGTTTCGTTTCTTAAAAACCCTTCTTTATCGGCATCTAAAATACAGACGAGAGAGACTTCTGGTAGATCCAAGCCTTCTCTCAAGAGGTTGATCCCGACTAAGATATCGATTTCCGCATTTCTTAGTGAACGTAGGATTTCAACCCGCTCGATGGCATCGACATCGGAGTGAATGTAGCTGACTTTTAAGCCAATGTCCTTGAGGTATTGAGTGAGCTCTTCGGCGGTTCGTTTCGTGAGTGTGGTGACCAGTGTGCGTTCATTTTTTTC
>CALLBE010000166.1 GCA_938001985.1 uncultured Verrucomicrobiales bacterium
ATTGATTTCTGTCAAAGCCGCCGAGTGGAGGTTATTGATTACGTGCGCAAAAAGTACGGTGAGCGTTCGGTTTCTCACATCATTACTTATGGTAAGTTGGGTGCGAAGTCGGTGATTCGTGACGTGTGCCGAGTGATGGGGGTTTCTTATGGAGAGGCGGATACGATGGCGAAGCTGATTGATCCGATGAATCATAAGAATTTAACGGATGCGTTTGAAAAATCAGAAGACTTGAAGGAGCTGATTGATAATTCTTCTACGTATAAAGATGTCTGGGAGTTGGCTCTTAAGCTTGAAGGGTTGACTCGTAACGTCGGGATTCATGCGGCGGGTGTCGTGATTGGTGACCGCCCACTGGATGATCATGTCGCATTGACGCGAGGCAATGAAGGCGAGGTGGTGACGCAGGCCGATATGGGTGCGATTACGGACTTGGGTCTTCTGAAGATGGACTTTTTAGGGCTTAAAAACCTGACGGTTATTCAAGACGCCGTGAATCATATTAAGGTTCACCATCCTGACTTTAATATTGAAAAAGTACCCTTAGATGATGCCCCTGCCTTGGCGCTTCTGAACCGAGGTGAAACCATGGGAGTTTTCCAGCTGGAGTCGGGTGGAATGGTTGAGACTTGTAAGAAGTACGGGATCGATAAAATCGAGGATATCATTGACCTCTTAGCTCTCTATCGTCCGGGAGCGATGCAGTATATTGAGCCGATGATTGAGGTGAAGAAGGGTATTCGCGAGCCCAATTATCTTCACCCACTTGAGGAGCAAGTCTCTGGCGACACCTATGGGGTGATGATTTACCAGGAGCAGGTTCAGAACGCGGCAAAACTGCTAGCAGGCTACACGCTGGGTGGCGCTGACGTTCTCCGTCGAGCGATGGGTAAGAAGAAGAAGGAGGAGATGGATAAACAGCGTGAGATCTTCGTGAAAGGCTGCGCGGAACATAATGATATATCCTCAAGCATCGCGAATAAGATTTTTGATAAAATAGCAGGGTTTGCGGGTTACGGTTTTAACAAATCGCACTCGGCTTGTTATGGCCACATTTCCTATTGGACTGCTTATTTGAAGGCTAATTTCCCTGTAGAATTTCTATCAGGCCTGCTTTCTAATGAGATCAATAATACGGACAAAATCGGTGTCTTCGTTGCTGAATGTCATCGCATGGGGATAGAGTTGTTGCCTCCGAATTTAAACCTTTCTGAATTAAAATTCACTCCGGCGAAAACCCCGAGTGGGAGTCCGGCTATTCGTTACGGTTTGGCGGCGATTAAGAATGTGGGAGAGAATGCTATGGCTGTCCTCATTGAAGACAGGCGAGCGAATGGGGCCTTTGCCTCCATGGAGGAAGTTGCTCAGCGTTTGGATTCCAAGGTGGTGAATAAAAAGATTCTCGAGAATTTGATTAAAGCAGGTGCGTTCGATTGGACGAAAGAGAAGCGCTCCGTCTTGTTTGAGCAAGTGGATGATGTGCTAGCTTCGGCTTCAGCAGCTCACCGCGATAAGGCCAATGGGCAGGAGTCTTTATTCGATGCTTTTGATATCGCACCAACACCATCGTCTAGTCGTGCAGGTGAGGCTCAAATTTTAGAGTGGCCAAAAGCTCAACGCTTATTGGATGAAAAAGAACTTTTGGGCTTTTATGTGACAGGGCACCCCTTGGATTCTTATCGGGGTGTGATTGATCATGAGCGCTACCAGCGTCTGGGGCTGCTCGATGATATTTTGGTGAAAAATCCAAAGAAAGATCGCTTTGTTTTTGCCGGAATGGTGAGGCAGGTGATGAAGAAGACCACGAGAAAAGGAGACGCCTTTGCCATTGCTATTATTGAGGATTTCACGGGTTCTCAGGAGCTGTTGATTTGGCCTCGTTCTTATGCTGGGATTAAAGATTCAGGGATTATTGAAGAGGGGAAAGTGATTCGTTTTCAATCCGCTATTCAAGAAGACGATCGCACCGGAGGTCGAAGGCTTGAAGGTTATGATTTTAAAGAATTAAAGGCTAAGAAAAAAACAGCCTTAAGCAGCAAGAAAGAGTTCTCCATGACGTTGTGGACCAACCGTCACTCGAGTGAGGATTTGGTGTATGTAAAAGAAGTATTGCAACGCCATCCGGGAGAAGTCCCAACGGCTTTGTATTTCCAATCAGGAACGGGTAGGCGAGCGACGGTTGAGCTGGGTGAGCAGTTTTATGTGAAACGCAATGCTAAGCTTTTAGTTGAACTGGCGGACTACATCGAATTGGATGAGTGATATCCTTTTTGAAACCATTATTAAATTTAAGAGGATTTCAGGTAGGGGAGGCTTGACTCTTGTCTTTAAAATAAGAACATATCTAAAATAATCGATACGTATGTCTAGAATTCAACAAATCATTTCAGCAGGGAAGCCAACGGTTACGTTTGAGTTTTTCCCGCCTCGAAAGCCTGAGTTGAGTGAGAGTCTTTTTAAAACCATAAAGACCTTAGAGGCTTATGATCCTTCTTTTGTTTCCGTTACTTATGGAGCTGGTGGAACTACGAGAAAAACCACGCATGACTTGGTGAGTCGTATTTGTAAAGACACCTCCATGTCGCCAATCCCTCACTTGACTTGTATTGGTCATACGAAGGAGGAAATATCTGGAATTCTTGATGAGTACTCAAAAGTGGGCGTGCATACGATTTTGGCTTTAAGAGGAGACCCTCCTCAAAGTGATCCTAATTACGACCGAAAGGGTGATGATTTTCAATACGCGGCTGATTTGGTTCGTTTTATTAAAAACTTCGAGTCTGATAGTACGCCCAAGGGAGCCTTTGGTGTGGGTGTGGCAGGATTTCCAGAAGGTCATCACCACACGCCCAATCGCTTGCTTGAAATGGCTCACATGAAGGCGAAGGTTGATGAAGGCGCTGATTATATCTGTACTCAGTTGTTCTTTGATAATCATGCCTTTTTTGACTACCAAGACCGCTGTGAATTGGAGTGGATTCACATCCCAATTATTGCAGGCGTGATGCCAATCACAACTTTGGGTGGAATGAAGCGGATGGCGGAGTTGTCTGCCGGAACGAATTTCACCGCTAAGCTTTTGAAGCAGATTTATCGTTTTCAAGACAGTCCTGAAGACTTAAAGAAAGCTGGTATTGATTATGCGATTGAGCAGTGCCAAGGCTTGATTGACCAAGGGTGTGATGGGATTCACCTCTATACCTTAAATCAAAGTAATGCGACGGTTGAGATCTTGAAGCAATTGAATATTAAGCGATAAGTTCGACGCCGCTAGGGGTGGCGTTATCTTATGGTTTTGTTTATTGGTTTCTAAGACTTGTCTTTGTTTTAAAAAACTGCTATTTCCTTATTTATATGGAAAACGTAGAAAACCCTTATGTTACGTCGGCTGCTGAAGATTCAGCGGTGAATCGCTCGCTGTTCATTCGTAGAACCTATATGCATGTTGCTGGCGCAATCCTTGCTTTTGCGCTTCTTGAGGCTTATTTCATCCAATCGGGGATCGCGAATGTGATTGCTCTAGCATTAAGTAAAAATTATTTGATCTTTATGGGTGTGGTGATCGCAGGAGGTTTCCTCACTAGTTTTTTAGCGGTTAAGCAATCGCGTCCTATGCAATATGCTGGACTCGCCTTGCAGGTTGTTTTTTATGCGGCAATTTTTTCAGTTTTGATTCCTTATGCTCTGGCTTATGATCCGAAAGCGCTTCAAAGTGCTGTGTTGGTAACAGGAGGATTGACGGTTGGTTTGACCGCGATTGTCTTTGGGACGCGCAAGGATTTCTCATTTTTAGGTTCTATCATAACGATGGGATTCTGGATCTTAATCGCCTTAGGTTTAGGGTCGTTTATATTTAAGTACGAGCTTTCAACGCTATTGTTTGCTGGCTTGGGTGCGTGTTTAGCGGCTGGTGCTATTTTATACAGCACAAGTAATATCTTGCGCAATTATCCAACGGATATGCATGTGGGAGCGGCTGTTTCTCTATTCGGCAGTATCATGACCTTGTTCTGGTATATTCTTCAGCTTTTCTTAAATAGAGACTAAGCTGAGAAGTTTCTGTGAGCGATTTTAATCCAGTCTTAACCCAACCGAAAGAAAGCCCTTGGCATTGGCTTTGGGTGCTGGTTGCTTTGGTGTTTGCCATTGGGCTGCATTGGGGGGCGTTCGCATGGTTGGGGCGCTATGAGTGGATCTCTCCTGCTGAAGAGTGGGTAGAGACGGATCGTGTGGCCGTTGATCGAGTCATTGTTGAGGAGCAAAAAGATCTAGAATTGCTCCCTCAAGAGCGCGAACAATTAAAGGATATTCCCGAAGCTAAGTTACCCGAGGATATTGAAGAAATTCTTCCTGAGCTTAAAAATGTCGATATTGACATCAGTCCAAATACGGAGGCACCTGCCTTTGATTTAAAACCCGCAAAAGCCTTGCTGGGTAATACCGCACTGGATATTCAGCCTTCGGTTCCGCTTGATGTTAAGGCTTTGGAGATCAAGGAGATTAAGGGAGAATTGCCAGATTTGACATCTCTTAAACTCAAGTCCAGGCCTGATCAGGTTATTATTCCTGAGGGTAATCGGGGGCTTGATACCTTAGATCCCGATGAGTTGTTGAAGAATTTATTAGAGGCGAATAAAAAACAAGGTGTTGAGATAGGTGATGTCGATGGGTTCAGTACCTTTAATGAGTTGTTGAATTTGCCTCAAACGGAGCTGGGTTCTCGCAAGGCGATTATTGGTTCTGATTTGCTCTTTGAATCCAATCGCTATGAGCTTCAAGACACAGCTAAGACCTCCTTGTATAAAGTGGCGATGTTGATTGATCAAAACCCAACCATGTATTGCTGGGTTGAGGGTCATACGGATTCTGTAGGGAGTGATGAGGATAATATTAAACTATCGATTCTAAGAGCCCAATCCGTCAAAGACTGGCTGGTGAATACACTTTATCTGGACCCTGCACGTATTATTGTCATCGGAAAAGGGGAGTCGGAGCCGATTGTTAAAGGGCGTGGTGAGGTTTCAGAAGCTCTGAACCGTCGTGTTGAAATTAAAATGAGATCCACTAAGCCTTAGATGACAGAAGCTATTAAAGCGTTATACTGCTTTGATTTTGACGGGACGTTGGTGAGCCCTGTTCATGATTATCAAAGTGATCCTGTTTTTTTTGAATGGTTAAAAAAAACAGACGCATCGCCTGAGAAGGTCTGGGTGATTAATACAGGGCGAGATTTTCCTTATTTACTGGAAGGCTTGGAGCAAGCGAAGTTCCCAGTGCTTCCTCGATTTGTGATTTGCCGAGAGCGGGATATATACGAGCTGAATGAGCATGGGGAGTACGAGCCTCATCAAGACTGGAATGAGCAATGCGAATATCATATCAACTGTACAATTAGAGAGGGTGCGGCGCTGATTAAGCGTTTCAAGGCCTTTTTAAAAACCAATACCAAGGCCGAGTGGTTGGAGTTTCCAGGCGACCCTGCTGGGGTGAAGGCTTCCAGTGATGAGGAGATGGATGAGATTATTGAGTGGGTGGATCAGCAAATGCACTTGGTGCCGGCTCTCGATTATCAACGGAACTCAATTTGGATGCGTTTTGGAGACCATCGGTACCAAAAGGGGAGCAGCTTGAAGCATGTGGCTTCGTTGTTAAATGTTTCGCCAGCGCAGACCTTGGTGGCAGGTGATGGTGATAATGATTTGAGCCTTTTTGATTCAAGTGTTGCTCATCATATCGTGGCGCCTGCGAATGCGAATTATCAGGTTCAGCAAGCCGTGGCAAAGAAGGAGGGGTATTTGGCCAAGGCTAGATTTGCTCTGGGAACGTTAGAAGGTGTTTTAGCAACATTGGATAATGAGTGATTGCTTGGTATTAGGCTTTTTCTAAGCATCGATAGGTGTAACTAAGGCCTATGCGGAGCAGTA
>CALLBE010000167.1 GCA_938001985.1 uncultured Verrucomicrobiales bacterium
ACTCATTGGTGTGAATATCTAACTCGACATACCCTCTTTGGTTGTGGGCTCCGTATTTGCTGATCTCTTTAGAACAAGGGCATAAGGTCGCCACAGGAACGATCACCTTATAAACGCTATGCTGCTTCTCATTATCCTGAATGCACGAAGTCAGAGTGACGTCATAATTAATCAAAGACTCCTTACCACTCACAGGAGCTTTTCTTTTTGAAAAATAAGTAAATTTAAAACTTACGGAACAGGTTGATGAATCCAAACGCTGGTTAATAATCTCTCCCAACTGTGAAGGATTACTTAAATCTAATACGGAGCCAAACTCCTCTAAAGATTCTAAAAATCGAGACATGTGAGTGCCTTTAACATCGGCAGGCAATTCAACCCCCATTGTCAACTCGGCCACGGTAGGCACAGGCTCTCCAGCCTTTGATAAAATAGAGAGAGGCGTTTGGACATCGGAGACGCCTACTTCCTGAATTAACACTCCCCTTGAATCTGATTCAGTTTGAATATCCTTCAAAATTCAAAAACCTTAGATATAGAAAAAACTTGCCACGTCATTTACGAAGCAAGTTCTTGAATCAATCTCTCCTTATAATTAAGGATGTAAATTAAGTGCTCTAGCGCGCTTAATTTCCTTCGTAATTAAGCGGTGAACTTTAGCGGAAACACCCGTGATACGGCGTGATAAAATCTTGCCTGTTTGCGTAGTGAATTTAGCCAAGAATTCTGGATTCAAGTAGTTGATTTTTTCTACAGGAATATCAAGGCGGCGTCTAGTCATACGCTTGTTCGCCTTGCGGAAATTAATACGACGTTGAACTGTCTTTGGTTGTGACATAATATAAATAATTAGCGTTTTTCGCGGTGTAATGTACGGCGGTTAAGGAACGGATTGAACTTAACTTTTTCAAGACGCCCTGGTGTACGGACACTTTTTTTGTTGCGTGTTGTTACGTAAGTGGACACAGGCTTCCCTTCAGCCCTTGCTTCCGTACATTCTAAGATGATGATGTCTCTTGCCATTTAATTGAGATTGATTTTGAGTTCGACATAATACGGTGAATTTCAGCTTAGTCAACTGAATAATCACAGCTTTATTGATTGATTTATTTCCACTTTGTTATGAAAAAAACAAGGGATTAAAACCACTGCCTTCTCTATAAAACATCATGAATACTAGGAAGCAAACTATCTGGCAACAAAGGTGCGTTTTGTCCTCGCTGACGCAACGCGTGATCGACTAAAACCAGCGCTGCCATGGCCTCCACAATAGGAACCGCACGTGGCAACACACAAGCATCATGGCGCCCTCTGCCTTTTAATTCCGTATCTTCCTTATCGGTAGAGACGGTTGGTTGCTCCGTCATGATGGTAGCCGTTGGCTTGAAAGCGACTCTGAAGACTAAATTCTCACCATTCGTCAATCCACCCTGAGTTCCCCCCGAGCGATTCGTCAGCGTCCTCACTGAACCGTCTTTCATCTTAAAGTGATCATTGTGCTCACTGCCTGACATCTTCGTTCCTTCAAAACCGGAACCGATCTCAAAACCCTTGGTCGCTGGCAAACTCAGCATCGCCTTGGCCAAGTCTGCATCGATTTTATCGAAAACAGGTTCACCCAATCCCGTTGGCACGCCACGAACAACACACTCAACCACACCGCCGATTGAATCTCCTTTGGAGCGGACTTCTTTAATACGCTCAATCATTGGCTCGACCATTTTTGGATCTCCTGTACGGACAATATTGGACTCAATGTCCTCGAACTGGACGGTCTCTGAATCAACATCAGCCACCAAATCTTGAATCGACTTCACATACGAAACAATCTCCAGATTAGGCGCTAGATAGTTCAAAACTTTTTTAGCCACTGCCGCCGCCGCAACACGACCAATGGTCTCACGAGCGGAAGCGCGACCGCCCCCAGCCCAAGCTCTCAAGCCGTATTTAGCATCATAAGTATAGTCAGCATGCGATGGACGGTATTTAGTACGCATCTCATCATAAGAACCAGAGCGCTGATCCTTATTCTTCACCATGATTGAAATCGGGGTGCCCAGCGTGATGCCATTAAACGTACCGGATAAAATCTGACAAGTGTCCTCTTCTTTCCTAGGCGTGACAATATCACTCTGCCCTGGACGACGGCGGTCTAGGTCAACCTGTACATCCTCTTCCGTCAAAGGCACTTGAGGTGGACAACCATCAATAATTACACCGACTGCGCCCCCATGAGATTCCCCATAAGTAGTAATTCTAAAACTGTGCCCAAAGCTACTTGCCATGCATCAATATTAAAATGACGACTTCTGAATGGCAACTCTTCGTTATCCTTATTTTTAATTAAGGGAGCAAATCAATGCCAAAGTTCTTGAGCACCAATGCGAAAAGCACAAAAAAGACCACGGTGACAACTAAATTAACCGCTAAGTTCGGCCAAAAAGTCCACCCTTGATCAAAGAGCCAAGGCATGAGCAAAAACATTGGCAATGTTGGAATCACATACCAAAACGTATAATAAGCATGCGCATGAAGCTTCTCCGTAGGTTGTTTTTCCACATACAACCAAATCAAGGTCAAAATCGTCACCATGGGTAATGAAGCAATCAAAGCGCCCATCTTCCCTGACCTCTTCGCCACTTCGGAAATAACGACAATCAACAAAGCGGTCACCGCGTATTTAAAAATCAGATACATATAACTTAGCTTAATGGTTTTTCGTGCGGCTCCAAAGGAATAAGCTCTTCTTTTAAACGGGCCTCAAACAGCTCGTTCAATTCTCGCGCTATCTCAGGGGTGGTGATCTCTTCTATTTGCTCAACAAATTGATGAATATAAAGACTCGCCACTTCGGAATGCTCCAATAAATAAAGCTCAGTCAATCGATGAGTCCTCGCTGTCTCGATTGCCAAATCCATGCCTTTTCGAGTCAATCGCACTAATTTATTCTCTCGAACTAAAATCGCCCCTTGTTTTTTTAAACGACTTAAAACACTCCTCAACTTGCTCACCTTCCAGCATCGATTATCAACCACCGTCTGCGGGTTAAAATCGACATCTGCCAGTTGTTTAGAAAACGGTAACCCACATAAAAGACGCACCTGCTGTTGATGCTCCAAATTATCAAAAGCCGCTCTCAAGAACTGGTTTTCTGCTAAACGCCTCTCCAACTTAAGCACGCTCAGCTTTCTCACTAAAATACCTTTTCTAAGACCAATCAATAAACTGAGAGCAAAAATTACCGCCATCGACACAATAATAGCCGCCCCCGCTGGCATGTTTGTGATGGTTGCGCTTAAAATCACGCCAAAGCAAGCCCCGAGCGCACCACACAATGCCGATATAATCAAAGTAGGCCGCATGGACTGAGTCCATAAACGAGCGGTCGCCGGTGGTATGATAAACATCGCCATCACCAACAAAAGACCAACCGTGCTCATCCCTATAATAGCAACCAGCAAGCAAAGGAACATCAACCCCTCATCCACTCTTCGCCTAGGCAAGCCCTGCACCCTCGCAAAATCCTCATCAAAACAGAGAATATTAAGCTCTTTGAAAAATAAACTACAGACGACAATCGCCCCCAATGAAACCCATAAAATAAGCAACGCCTCGTCCGTCACCATCGAGGCCACCATGCCAAACATATAGTACTCCAACCCTGAGCTATCGGCAAAACCTGAGTGTGGAATGATGGACTTCACCACAATACCAATGGCATAGAAAAAAGTGAGATTGATCGCTAATGAAGCATCCGCTTTGATTTTAGAATTAACCTGAAGCCACTTAACCCCCAAGGAAGAAAACCAACCAAACAACATCCCCCCCAGTGCAATGAGAGCGTAGTTTTTTTCATCAAAACCCAGTGAACCTCCCAATAAAAAGGCCAACGTAATCCCAGGCAAGGTGGCGTGGCCAACCGTATCGGAAATCAATGACTTCTTTCTAAACAGCAAGAAGCACCCCAAAAAACCAGTGGCACAGCCTAAAAAGGTCACCCCCAGGAAAATCACCTGAAGGTTATGAGAGGGCGCCAACAATAGCGCTCTTAATTCTAGCAACCACTCGATCATCTTATCACGTCTCTATAGAGGTCGCCTCAATTCCTCAAGCCGAGCCAAGGAGTCAGTAAGCTTAGTCAATACATCCGAACGCCCACCGTAACACTTCTTCAAAGCCTCTTCCGTAAAGGTGTCCACCATCGCGCCTGAAGCCACCACTTGAACATTCAACATCGCAATGTGATCAAAGTAATCCGCGACTGTTGGCAAATCATGGTGAACGCAAACAACGCTCGCGCCTTCTGTCTTAAGCTCCTGCATCAACCTCAAAATCACCTTTTCAGTCGTTGCATCAATGCCAACAAACGGCTCATCCATTAAATATAAATCTGCCTTTTGAACCAAAGCTCTGGCGAGAAAAACACGCTGTTGCTGACCTCCCGAAAGCTCGCCAATCTGACGATCCGCAAATGCAAGCATCCCCACTCGGTCTAAAGCCTCATCAGCCTGGGCTCTTTCTTTTTTACCCACCCAGCGGAATAGTCCCATGGATTTATACAGCCCCATCACCACCACATCTCTCGCGTTGATGGGATAGTCCCAATCCACACTCCCTCGCTGAGGGATGTAAGCAATGCGGTGCTTCACCTTCTCATAAGGCTGATTAAAAAAGTTAATGGAACCTGAGTTCGAAGGAATCAACCCCAGTGCTGCCTTTAAAAAAGTACTTTTCCCCGCTCCATTCGGCCCAATAATAGCCGTCAAGGTTTGGGCTGGGATTTCTAAATCAACCTCCCACAAAGCAGGCTTACGGTCATAACAAACCGTAAGGTGCTTGGCTGAAAGCACAGCCTTTTCACTCTCGTCAAGAGGCGTGCTCATTAATGATGAGAAAGCTTACCATTAAGGCCTTTTTCAGGCGCTTCGCCTCCTAAAGCACGAGTAATCATCGTCACATTGTGATCAATCATACCAATATAAGTACCCTCATAGCTCCCCGCCTTACCGGTAGCGTCAGAATAAAGTTCACCACCAATAACAACCTCGTGCCCCTTAGCCTTAGCCCCTGCAATCAAGGCCTGTAGGTTGCGGTTTGAAACAATGTTCTCAACAAAGATGGCTTTAATATCTCTCTCGATGATGAAGTTAACCAGCTTATCAATATCCTTAATCGAAGCTTCTGATTCTGTCGTCACACCTTGAGCGGCTCTAACTTCAATACCATAAGCTCTTGCAAAATAGTTGAAGGCATCATGAGCGGTGATTAACACACGACTTTTCTCAGGAATCGTTGCGATGCATTTTTTAGCATACTCGTCTAACTTCTTAAGCTCAGCAATGTAGCTCTCCGCATTTTTAAGATAAAACGCCTTATTTCCCTCATCCAATTCGCCCATGGCTTTAGCCACCGCTTTGGTTGCGTTCATCCATGACGCCACATCATTCCATACATGCGGATCCCAATGACCGTCAAAACCCTCTGGCTCTAAAAGATAGCCTTCGTCTAATAACTCAGTTACCGGGTAGGTTGGGATGCCTTTTCTAGACATTTTCGCAAAACTGTCGGCCATTCTGCCTTCGAGCATCAAACCTGAATAAAAAATAGCATCCGCCTTGAACAACTTAACCAAGTCATCACGTGTAGGTTTGTACAAATGAGGATCCACGCCCTCTTTCATCAATCCCGTTACCGTTGCCCTGTCTCCAGCAATATTCGCAACAATATCAGTCACCATCGTGCACGTTGTGACTAAATTAAGCTTTTTAGCGCTCGCGATAGACAACCCTAAAAGCAGAGCCACCACTGCTTTTTGAAATAAGATCTTACTCATGCGTTTTTACATATCACCAGTGAGATTCAATCTCAACAAAAAAATACTACCCAATGATACAATAATATCCAGCTCTGTGTTCTTAACAGCGTGCTAAGAAGTTTTCTATTCCGTTAAGCTAATATCTGCTCAACAGGTTTTCCTCTCCTGCCCGAAACCTTAAACAAACGACCCGATGGAGAATAAGTCGGGTCATCATATCGAATGCCACAACAATGAGCAATGGTCGCA
>CALLBE010000168.1 GCA_938001985.1 uncultured Verrucomicrobiales bacterium
TCCCGATCACACTCAAGATATTAAACAAGTTACTGCCAATCACGTTACCGATGATGAGGTCTGTTTTATTTTTCTTAACTGCAGAGAAAGTAGCCGCCAACTCAGGCAAGGAGGTTCCCAACGCAACAACCGTCAGCCCAATCAAGGTCTCCCCAACGTTCAAGGCTGTGGCAATCGTCACCGCTCCAAAAATCAAACGCTCCGAACCCACAACCAGAGCAGCGAGACCACCCACCAACATCAATATAATCTTCAGCCAGCTCTCATTCTTAGCCTCATCCAGATCCGGCAACTCTCCCTCAATCAGCTCAGCACTCTTCCCTTCATCCTTCACCAAGCCCCACAAATAAACGCCGAGAAAGGCGAGTAAAATGAATGCCTCAACAAGCTCAATGCCATTGGAGTTCAGAACAAAGTAACACAGCAAACCTGAAGCCAGAATCATCGCTGGGAAGTCTCGCTTCAAACTCATCTTGTCGAACACGATGGGCTTGGAAACCATAATAGCGGCCACCCCCAGAATCAGTGTCACATTACAAATATTAGAGCCCACCACATTACCTAGAGCCATTCCGCTTTGCCCCTCAAGCGTTGCCTGGATAGATACAAAAAGCTCCGGAGCGCCGGTACCAAAGGCAATAACCGTCAGTCCAATGATCAATTCCGAAACACCGAGCTTAACCGCTCCTTTAGCAGCGCCATCAATCAAGTAATCCGCCCCCTTAATCAAGACAACAAGCCCTAAAACCAACCAAAGTACTCCAATTCCTATTTCATTCATATTTTGAAAATGCCATGCCCCATTATGGGTTTATAAAAGTGTAAAAAAAAACGGGACTTCAATCCCGTTTTATAAAGTTATATGATCAGTAACTGCTAACTACTTAGAAGCCAGCGCATTTTTAGACTGCGCCGCCGCCCACTCGCGGTACTCATCTTGCTCGATCACCTCAAGTGTTCCCACCATATTCGCATGACCTTCTCCACAGAGCTGACCACAGATGACAAAGGTTTCCATCACTTTAGTCGGCGTGAACCACATTGGATACTCCTCACCTGGAATCGCATCCTGCTGAATACGCATTGGAACAATCGCAAAGTTATGAATCACGTCCTTTGAAGAAAGCATCAAAATAGCTGGCTTATCCACAGGGATCTTCAAGATTGGACTCGTGAAATCATCCGCTGCGTTTGGATCGTATTTATCAATCCCCAGCGAGTTTGCCCCACTGTACTGACGGTGATCAATATTACCGAATTTACCATCCGCGCCAGGGTAATGATACGTCCAACCAAACTGCCAACCGACCACTCTCACACGAGCAGGGTCTTGAGCTTGAACCACGTCAAAGGTGTCAACTCTCTGCTTCCACAAAGGAATCGCCATACCCACAAGTAATACAATCTCAACAATAATAACGGCAATCTCTAGGTGCGTCGAAAGGTGACCTTTCACTCCATGATAACTAGCTTTTGGATTCCTTTTTCTTGAGAATCTATACAAGCAAACAAAGAAAAATGCAGTCCAACCGACGAATAAGATCAGCATGAACCACTGAACCATATCAATAAGCACGTCCACACTACCGCCGTGAGCAGCGAAGTTTTCAGGTAATCCAATAAATTTTGATGGTGACATAATAAAAGTAACTATAGGTCTCTAGGGTCTATAAACTCTGGATCCAGAGAATTTTTTGATTTCTTGGCAAAACGAAACATCGTGAAGATCACGGTTCCTAAAATTGATAATAGAATCACAAGCATAAACAGGATTGCATAGCCCGACGCGACTCCGTCCAGATGATCTGGACCCAGCCCCATACAAACAGCACATGCAATCTGATAAGTCATTTGATTTATTGATCAAGGTGTTTTGATTTTTTTAAAAAGTAAATGCCGTAAACAGGCAAAAGAAGCAATCCACAAATCGCTGTGATAAGAATTCCTACCTCATCTTTCCATAAGCCCCAAAGGGTTAACAGCGCACAAAAAATGGCGACAACCGTTACAAAAACTATATGAAAAGAGCGTAAGGACATTATTTCTTAAGAATAGGTTCTCCCAAATTGAATCCGTCAAAGACGATAGGATCCCAAAAGGCCAAAGCCGTGATCCCCATCAATCCAACGAAGCCCATCACCATAGAACCAAAGAAGATCCAATAAATTGACTTCTTCTCGTGATTCAAGTGCATGAAAATGTATCCGACAAGGAATGCCTTAAACGTTGCGATAGCCAAACCGATAATCATATCAACTTGGTCAAAACCTACCTTACCCGGGTCCCAAGATGGATGCCAAAATGGAATCCACGCCACGAGAACTGTCACTAATGATAATCCTAATAGCCCGAATAGTACTTTTAAGTACGTATTTCTTGCTGCTTTAATTGCTTCTGGTCCGTCTGCCATAAAATTATTAATTTAAAGTGTGTAAACCTACATGAGGTAGAAAATAGGGAATACGAAGATCCAAACCAAATCCACAAAGTGCCAGAATAATCCACCCACTTCAACTCGGTTTGCTAACCACTCAGGATCCTTATCGTAAATCTTACGAGAATTGAACCCAAACCACCAAAGAACAACCATACCTCCAATAATATGAAGACCGTGTAAGCCCGTGATTGTGAAATAAATGGCGTAGAAGTTATTCCACTTCGGCGTCAATGAAGACTCAAAGTGAACTTCTTTACTTGGAATTTTTAAGTGCGGAAAGACACGTTTAGGCGCCTGGAAATACTCTCGAATGAAAGTCTCGACATTTTTCTTCCTTGATTTTTCAACCTCATTGAACGTGCTATAGTCTTTATTATATCCGTGATCTTCATGGCCGTAATGCTCATCGTAGGCAATTAAGCTCTGCCAGTTAATTCTAAATATTTCACGAAGAGGCAGGTACAGCTTCTCCCCTTTATAAGTTGTGGTAACATTTTGCTCTACTTTGAAGCGATCCTGCAAGCCATGGTTATGATGTAAAACGACCTCTAAGTGCTTATCCCAGTATTCTTTAAAATGCTTTGCATACTTATGATCGCCTGAGAGCAACCAGCTCTTCTCAATCGCTTCAAAAGGATCGCTGCCTTTCTGCTTCGCATCAAATGCTAAGTATTGGAAGTCAACTGCATCAATATGCATGTCCATATAAGACTTCTGCTGCTTTCCTTTAACCACAGTTCCGTCTCTGAGAATACCAAACTCTTCACTCTCACGAATGTCGTTACGACCAAAGTGTAAGTAGACAGGCTTGGTGAATTTAGCGGTAATCGAAGCCGTCTCATTTGCTAAGTCCAAGACTGACTCATCAATCTTAACCTGAGGAGCTAACTGCCAGCCTTTTGATTTCTCAGCTTGCTTGCCGTCTTCGATACGCTGAGCATCTTCTGCTTTGGCAACTTTCCAAGCATCTCTAAGCCCATCACGTCTCGCAATCGCATTTTTCTTTTTAGCGTCGTATAAGGCCTTACGAGCCTCTTTTAAGTAATCAATGGTGATTTCTGTTCCAGACTCATCGACTAATTTAGCGTCTTGCGCCTTTGCTTGCTTCAAGATCTTATTAATAATCTTCTTTCTAGACTCCATGCGGAATCGTAATGGGAAAGTAACTTCTTCCACCTTGTACTCGATCTTCTTGGCTTTGATCTTTTCTGCCCCTTCTTTATGAAGCTTCTTAGCATCTTTACCGTAGACCAACTTACCATGATCTAAAGCCGCGTAATCAACGTGACCTTCAACCACAACATTGTCGCTCATTTTAACAGCTTGGTGACTGAATTTAGTTGTGTATTCAACATACTTAAAGCCTAAGAAAGCCGCCGCGAAGAAAAGCGTGAATCCCATGTAAACTTGGAATTTACGATAGTTTCTAAGCTTCAATTCAGACCAGGCAAAGACAACCGTCACGGATGACAAAATCAGCATCACCGTGTTAATCAATCCCGGAAGTACTGGGATTGCACGCTCAGGCCATGGGAAGTCAGCGTATATTCTCAAGAATACATACCCTGAGAAAAGCCCACCAAAGAGCATCACTTCAGAAGCAAGGAATAACCAGATCGCTAGCTTTGAGTTAAATAAGCCAGTATCTTTACGAGGTTCTACAATATAAGGAAGTTCCATTAGTTCAAATGATGTAAAAATTAATCGTTAGAAGGTTTTGACTGAGGCGCTTCCCACTGAGGTAGGTAGTCCTTATCATGATCAGGGCGTGAGTACTCGTAAGGTCCTCTATAAACCTTAGGCTCTTCGTCAAAGTTACCGTGCTTAGCAAAGAGAGGTGTCTCTGTGTTCCACTCCAGCGTCGTCGCATTCCATGGGTTATCACTCTCCACTTTTTTACCGAAGAACCACGCACCAAACACGTTGATGATGAACGGGATCTGGCAAAGGGCCAAAATAAAGGCAGCCCATGACATCAAGATGTTCAAGTCAATGAATTGGTAAACCGTTGCCGCAAAGACGTTTTCTGTCTCTCCACCTGCTACCTTATCAAGGTAAGCATCGCCCCCGTTATACCAACGACGGTGGAAACCGGCCATCCCTTGAATCAACATTGGGAAAAAGAGAACGTTAATCGCAATCAATGAAGGCCAGAAGTGTAAGTGACCAAGAAGATCACTCATGTATTTACCGGTAATTTTTGGATACCAGTAGTAGATACCAGCGAAAAGACCAAACAAGATACCTGGAGCCACCACATAGTGGAAGTGACCAATCACGTAATACGTATCATGTAAGTGAAGGTCTGCTAAGTTAAAGGCAAGTGGAAGTCCTGTTAACCCACCAATACCGAACATTGGTAAGAACGCACAAGCCCACAACATCGGCATACGGAAGTGAATCGAACCACCCCAGAGTGAGATCAATAGAGACGTGATTAAGATAACCGATGGAATCGAAATCAAGACCGTCGTCGTCTGGAAGAAAGTTGAGATCACAGGACCCATCCCTGTTAAGTACATGTGGTGAGCCCAAACGATGAACGAAAGGAAACCTAGGACAATCACACCATACACCATCGAACGGTAGCCCCATAATGGCTTACGTGTGAAGGTTGGGATGATTTCTGTCACACATGCAATAGCAGGCAGAAGAAGTACATACACCTCAGGGTGACCTAAGAACCAGAACAAGTGTTGGAAGAGAAGTGGAGAACCACTACCCGCTGAATCCATTAGACCAACTTGGCTCGTGTAAAGTCCGGTTGGGGTGAAGAAAGAAGAACCTGTCAAACGGTCCATGACTTGCATGATACCCGCAACCTCAAGTGGTGGGAACGCAAGAAGAAGAATGAAAGCAACCACAAGCATTGCCCACACAAGGAAAGGCAAGCGGAACCATGTTAAACCCTTCGCACGAAGGTTAACAATAGTGGTGATCACGTTTACAGAACCTAAAAGAGATGAAGTAATTAGAACAACCAGACCGAGCAACCACTGTGTCTGACCTGTTCGCCACTGGTCAGGCGCTTGCATATCCGCTATATTTGCCAGAGGTGGATAGTTAGTCCAACCTGACTTCGCAGTACCTGTGTCCGAAAACCACTCAAAGAAACCAAAACACATCACCAATCCACCGACAAGATACAGCCAGTAAGAAGCCATGTTCAACTTAGGGAACGCCATGTCTGCCGCTCCAATTTGAAGAGGTGTCACATAGTTACCAAAAGCACCAAATCCGAGAGGAACCACACCCAAGAAAACCATGATGGTTCCGTGCATCGCACCAAACATGTTATAAGTCTCCCCAGTCACCTTACCATCCTGCAACCAACGAGCTTCCCAACCGTCAGGCAAAATCCAGGTAAACCAAGCTGGAAGTGGCTCATGAGGGAACGCAATGCTCCATCTCATACCAATCATTAAAAAGAATCCAAAGAGTAAAAATAACATAGCTGTTATCCCGTACTGAACTCCAATGACCTTGTGATCAGTGGAAAAAATGTACTTTGAAACAAAGCCCTGTTTGTGGTGTCCGTCTGCCATAATTAAATAGTTTTAAAAATTAATCTCTATATTGTGTCGGTGCAATGATTACTTAATAGGTTCTCTCGTTTTTGGATCCACCATTAAATTAGGATCTAAAACAGCGCCCTCAAGCATGTTATCATGTGATTTAAGAAGTTCTGCAGCACTAGTGATCTTACCACTATTAGCTCTTTCTTTAGAGATTTGAAGTGCTTTCGCAGCCATCTCTTCAGAAACAATATCGCCTGTATTGTTGCCAAAATTATTTCTTAAGAAAGTCATGAGAGCAGCCAGTGAGTAAGCATCTAAGCCATCTCCCTGCGCAGGCATCAAGCCTCTCCATTCTTTTCCAGCAACGGTGATTGGACCTTCAACACCATTCAAAATAATCATCGCCAAACGCTCAGTATTGCCAGTGACCCACTCGGAACCTCCCAATGGCGGGAAGTTAGAACCATCACCTAAGCCCGTAGGTGCGTGACACCCTTGACATTTCGTATAAAGCTTTGAGCCATCCTTAATCATCACGTCAAGAAGCGCTTTTGGCTTAACTCCACCCGTTGATGCTGGATCGCTGGCACGAACATAGTTCTCAGCAAACACCTGATCGTAGTCGAATGTGAATAGCGTTCCTTTTTTGAAAAAATCACCTTTGAAAACAAGGCCTGCACTAAACACTACCAATAAGATGGCTATAAACACCCAGGTAGAAATGCCCTCACGGCCTGATTCTTTAAGCTCAGTTTCACGCGCAGCTGCCTTTGATTCCTTAATAATCAATTCGTGCTGTTCAGATATATTGTTATTTTCTTGAGACATTAGCTGAAATTATTTTTTAGGTGCAAAATTCCATTGAGCGGGAACTTCATAATCGCGTTTAAGAGAGAGAAGGTAACTTACTAAAGCTTTCATGTCTTCCTTCGGCAGCGCAATTTTGCCTTCTTCTAAGACTACAGGCACTTGTTGTTTTGCGTTCTGACCGTAGTAAGACTTCACCGTGAATAAGTGTTGCTGACTTGGGCAAACTGAGTTTTCAAAAGCAATCTCAGCAGAAGGGTTCCAGAAGTGCTTATAAAGATAAGATTCAGGACTCAAGTTAGCCGCTTTAGCTGCTTTTTCTATACGGTAGCCAACATTTGAAAGGTCAGGACCACGACGGGTCAAACCGATTTGAGCAAAGCTTTCTCCATAGTAATCCGTAGCCATGGTCTCACGACGAGTGTCCAATGAGTCTTCTTCATCGACTCTACCAGCCCAGTCTTTTCTCCATAATTCAGTTCCTGCGTAAGTAGGACGAACCAACTGAGAGTGACACACATAGCAACCATTAGCGGAGTAAGCCACGGCACCGTCTTTAATACGTCCAGCACGAGCTGGGTCTAAAATTCCCTCTTGCTCATCGACATTTTCATCAAATGAGATAACTGCCGGCTTAACGACATAGGTAGGTACAAGTAGGAGCACGGTGAGAGGCACGCCCACTGCAAGGAATAAGAAAAGGTAAAATAGTTTTGTTTTCATTGTTCTTAAATTAACGTCTTATTCTTTTTCTAAATCTGCTTCGTCTGAATCTTCTCCGTGAGGTTTCTCATCGTGATGAATTTCATACACTGTTGCGCTTGAGCTTACTTTACCCAATCCAGCCCACATAGCCGCGAGTTGAAGGAAAAAGAAAATATTAGCAAAAATGAACACCGCATAGGCCATTGCTGAAGCTATGTACCAAGTGTTTGTTTGTTCAGAGACGTTTTCCAACCAAGGCATGTTGTGTTGGTTCTGAGCACCCCCTTCAATCAAACCACCCGCAACCATGAAGGTAACGATAATGATAGAAGCGTAGATCACAAAGAGGTAGTGCTTTCTAATAAAGTCAGCTGACAACCACTCACGGCGTGAAATACGAGGAACAATGAAGTAAATCGCTCCAAACATCGCAAAACTAACCACACCCAATAACGCTAAGGAATCAATCCCTTGAGACGTAATCGTGAATTGACTCAAGTTCAAAACACTTGGAATGCTGATGAAGAAGTTAAGCACACCCAGCGTTAATAGAAGAATCGCCGAAGAAAGTACAAATTGTAATGAAGGCGAGGTTGATAACGCCTGCTTGTTGCCTTGTGTTGTCTTGATCAAGTTAACCGCAATCAAGATGAAAGGGATAAGCATACACATCTTAGCCGCG
>CALLBE010000169.1 GCA_938001985.1 uncultured Verrucomicrobiales bacterium
TTGATTTTCAACCTCAAAGTTCATTTTTTTTAAACCAAAATAGTTAAGCCCTTCCTACGGTACTTTTTTCTTGAGTTTCTCAAGTATAGAGAGACTAGTCAAAGTTAGTCTGAAGGGCTCGCTCTCATCTTCCAATATTGATATCTCTCTGCTAAAAAGTACTGGTTTAGCAGCCCCCACTCTACTTTTATGAAATAAAGATGAAGAATTGAGGCCTAGATGGTTAAAATTCTTTGCAATCTGTTGCCAAATCATTTTTTCTCTTACTCAACGTATAATGAGCAAGAAACAACCTTCAAAATACAAAAGCACGGTGATTCTTCCGGAAACCAGTTTTCCAATGAAAGGAGATCTCACAAACCGTGAACCTGCACGTCTTGAAAAATGGGAGTCTGAAGGATTGTACGAACGAATTATAAGCGCTCGCCAAACCTCCAATTCACCCAAATACATTCTGCATGATGGCCCTCCTTTTGCCAACGGCAACGTTCACATGGGAACGGCTTTGAATAAGGTGTTAAAAGATTTTGTCGTGAAGTCTAAGTCAATGGCTGGCTTCGAAGTGCCGTACATTCCAGGTTGGGACTGTCACGGACTGCCCATTGAATTTAAGGTGGTTGAAAAAGCAAAAGATTTAGAACCTGCAGAGATCCGCAGTCGCTGTACTGAATTCGCTAAAGGCTGGATTGATACACAACGACAAAGCTTCCGTCGTTTAGGTGTCCTTGCGGATTGGTTCAATCCTTACTTAACCATGGACCCTGCTTATGAAGCGTCGGTCATTCGTCTTTTTGGAAAGCTGGTTGAGCAAAATGCCATCTACCAATCACTCAAGCCTGTCCAATGGTCCTTTGGTGCAAAAACAGCGTTGGCTGAAGCCGAGTTGGACTATAAGGATAAAGTATCTCCGGCCATCTTTGTTCAATTCGAGCTCACTAATCCAGAACAAGCTAATTTACCAGCGGGCGCTTCCATGGCCATTTGGACCACAACGCCTTGGACACTTCCTTCCAACTTAGGCATCTGTGTTCACCCACGTTTTATTTATTCGGTAGGCACTTTCAAAAATGAAGCCGGCAAGGCCATCACCTTGGTTATTGCTAGAGATCTTATTGATCAATTTGCTGAAAAAACAGGCTTCAAACCTTCGGGAGAGCTTCAAGAAGTTGAAGGCAAATCCCTAGAGGGCTTACTCGCTCAACATCCGTTAGCCGAACTCAACCGCACTTCTAAGCTAGTGTTGGGTGAATTCGTCACTGCTGACGCAGGAACAGGGGCGGTTCACATTGCTCCGGGCCACGGCAGCGATGATTACATGATTGGACAGCAAAATAATCTAGGCGTCCTTTCTCCTGTTGATGATGACGGTTGCTACACTGATGAAGTCGGCATCGAAGAGCTCATCGGCAAGCATGTCTTCAAGGGCAATCAACCGATCATGGAACTACTGGAGAACTCGGGGCACTTATTAGGTCAAGAGCTCTACGAGCACAGTTACCCGCATTGCTGGAGATCGAAAAAACCAATCATCTTCCGAGCCGTGAGCCAATTCTTCATCTCATTGGACGGTTTACGTGAAAAAGCTCTTAAGGAAATTGACAGTACCGAATGGCTTCCAAAGTGGGGTCGCAACCGTATCTACGGAACGGTAGAATCGAGACCTGACTGGTGTATCTCTCGCCAGCGCACCTGGGGCGTTCCTCTTCCTGTCTTTTTTGATGAAAACGGTGAAGCCGTTGTGAGCACTGAAATCGCAGAAAAAGTAGCCAAACTCGTTGAAGCTGAAGGCACGAACATCTGGTTTGAGCTTAGTGACGCTGAATTAACAGAACGTTTAGGCTTACCTAGCTCTTATACGAAAGGAAAAGACACTCTAGACGTTTGGATTGATTCAGGCTCTTCTCATGCCGCTGTTTTGGATACACATCCCGAATTAAGCGCACCTGCAGACTTATACCTAGAGGCTACGGATCAACACCGTGGTTGGTTCCAGTCATCCTTGATGACCTCCATCGCTTCTAGAGGAACGGCTCCTTATAAAACAGTCATGACGCATGGCTTCGTTGTTGATAAAGATAAGAAGAAAATCTCAAAATCTGATGCGGCTAAAAAAGGAAAACCAACCGATGCTGCTTATTTCTACGGCAAGTACGGAGCAGACATCTTGCGCCTCTGGGTCAGTTCTGTAGATTGGCAAACCGAGGTTCCTTTCTCGGAAGATATTTTCGCTCAAGTCAGTGACCCTTATCGTCGACTTCGCAACACCTTTAAGATCTTGTTGGGTAACTTAGCGGACTTCAATCCTGCTACCGACACCATTGATGCGGATCAACTACCGTTGGCAGATCGCTGGATTTTAGAGAAATTACAAACACTGGTAGAAACCTGTACGGAAGCTTACCAAGAGTTTGAATTCCGCAAGGTCTTCAGTGCGATTAATAACTTCACCACCAATGACCTTTCGGCTGTCTACATTGATCTCACCAAAGATAGAATGTACTGTGACGCCATTGATGAGCCTCGTCGACGTGCCACTCAGACAGCAATCAAAGAGATCTTTGATACGTTGGTTAAACTCTTAGCGCCTATCCTTGCTTACACCACGGACGAAGCTTGGGAGCATGCTGGTTACGAAGGTTCAGTTCACACCGAGACGTTCCCTACCGTTAACCCATTGTTCTCAGGAGATAACGTCACGGCAACACCTGTGGTTACTGAACTTCTTGAGCTGAAAGCTAAATTCCAAGCGGACATTGAATCAAAAATCAAGGCCGGTGAATTTAAGAAAAATAATGAAGCTCACATCACACTGACCCTACCATCAACTCATGGTCTCTTTAATTTACTAAGCGACGCGGCATTCAGTGCTGAGTTCTTCATTCTAGCGAAACTCGACTTGGTTGAGGGTCCTGAATTATCAATCACGACGCAAAAAACAACGGAAACAATGTGCCCAAGGTGCCGTCGTTACGAACCGATCCAAGAAGGTAAGGAAATCTGCGAACGTTGCTACTCCGTCGTCGGTGAGGTCGAAGACCTCCCAGTACAGGACTAAACTCCTCTTAACAGAACACCCTCAGGGTGCTGCCCCTTCATTGGGGCATTAATAAATGCCATTCATTGTCTAAATGAATGGCTTTATTTTTTAAGCTTATTAGTCAAACGGAGAGAAAAAGCACACGAGCTTTACACCTCTTGCTTCAAAACAAGAAAGCGATTGCCTCTTAATCTAAAA
>CALLBE010000170.1 GCA_938001985.1 uncultured Verrucomicrobiales bacterium
GGTGCTCAGGGGCAGGTGTTACATTATCAAGAGGAATAAATTGTGAGCAAAGCAAACACCATAATCATACTACCAGCGGAAGAAGAGGGCTGGGAAGTGTGGGGGGGGGAAGAGCGCGGCCTCGTGCAGGTGGCGTCTCTGAGCACCCTGAAGGCACCAACTGACAGCCCTGCCGAGCATGCTGACTTAACCGGTCTCGACTTAAGTGGCGCTTCTCACTTGAGTTTGGGCTTGGGTTTTCAAAATTTAGTGACGATTCCTTTCACGATTCCAAGTGCGGAGGATGAGATGGTTAGAAATTCAGCTCAGCTAGAGTTAGAAAATGCTGGTATTGCGGATTCTGGTTCAGATGTTCATGTGGATTCACAGAGCGAATCTTGGGATGTGCTTTCCGTAGAGCAATCCGAAAACCACACCCTGGCAACGGCTCTCCAGCTATTAGAACTCGGGTTTGAGCTGGATGAAAAATTCAAAAAAACCACTTTTGATTTTTCTGCTCGCTATTATTTGCCTCCAAGTGGGTCTGATTGTATTGCCTTGTGGAAAGAGCAAGGGCAATGGGGGGTGACCTTTTATCGCAATAAAACTCCGTTTTTCACCGAGCCCATAGGAGATCCAATGGCATTGCCTTCCGTAGTCCGGACTTACGAATCTCAATTAGCTTACAAAGGTATCATCTTTAAGCCTAAAGAGGTTTTTTTATGGGGTGAGTTTGAGAGAGCTTTCGAGCTTTCAAGGTTACTTCAAAAGCAGCGGCTCCATTTAATTTCAGAGTTGAAATCGAAACCCTCACCAGTCTTGCCTGACGAGGCGCTTACCATCCGACCCTCCGTTGTCGTTGCGTGGGAAGAAGCTGCTAAACAGAAGGGAAAAACTAGAGCTCTCCTCTATAGTATTGCTGCATTTTATCTAATTGTATTGTTGTTCGGTGCTTGGGTTTATTGGGGCGCTGATCAGAAACAAGCGAAGTTAGCTCAGGTCGTGGAAGATCACTCTCATCAGTGGGAGGTTAATCAACAGCATTTTAATGATTGGGAAATGTTGACTCCTCTTGCCACACAGAATTGGCCGCTCGCCTTGCTCCAAGAGTGTGCCATTTGCCTGCCCTCATCTGCTCATATTCAGCTCACCTTGATTGATGTCAATCAAAGCAGTATTCAGTTAAAAGGAGAGGCGGTCAATACAGCAGCTCTCAATACCTTTCGTAAGCGACTGAAATTATCGAGAAAACTAGCTTTGTACACCTGGACAATGCCTCCAGAAAAGCAATCCATTAAAAACCAGAAATGGGAATTCACCTACCGTGCCGTTTTAACAGAAGAGGGAGGTGCTAAGCCATGACCAAGCGTGAGAAAAGGATGCTTATCAGCATTGTAGGCTTATTAATTCTCTTTTTGCATATTTGGGGAGTTAATTTTTATTTAACAGCGCTAGAAAAGAAAAAAGAAGCAAACCGTGCGCTCAGGATTAAAGCTGAGCTTTATCAATCAAGCCATCAGGTTAGGCAGCAAATTGAATCCGAAGCCCAGTGGCTTGCCAACCATGAGCCCAGTCCTCAAAAATTTGGAGATACCGAAGTTCAGCTTTTAAATTTATTGCAAAACAAAGGGAAGCAGTTCGGTGTGTTTACGGAGAAACCAAGATTCTTACGCCAAAATATTGATGCCGGTAAGTATCGCAAAGCCAGGATAGAGATTTCAGCAACTGCAACCGAGGATAAGATCTATAAGTGGATCTTATCTATTCATAAACCGAGTGAATTCAGAGCGGTGACGGTACTGAAAATCAGCTCTAATCACAAAGACAAAACTCAAATCCATTGCACTTTGGTTGCAGAACAATGGTTGATAGAAAGTACGGAATGATCAAGCTCACCCAAATTCACCTATTCATAGGACTGATGATTGCCTTCGGTATGCTTCCTGCCGAATCGATTCCAAAGGACCCGCTTCTTAAGGATTATCAAGGGCTTTTACGACGCCCACTGTTCACGCAGGAAATCAAAGCGGAGGTCGCGGCTCCTATTGAAAAAAAGAATAGCACGACTTACTATTTGCGTGGGGTTTCAAAATTTGAGGAAGGCTGGTTTGTCAGTCTAGTTGACGTTAAAAACCCTAAACAAACTATTTTTTTAAAAGAAGGGGCGAGCGATAACGCCCAAGGCTTGAGGCTAGTCAAAGTCCGTCAGAATAAAGATGACTTCACGCAAACTCGAGTGCTGGTCATGGCGAGCGGACAGCAAATTACATTGGGTTATAACCTTCGTCAGTTAAAACGCTCCATCACAACCCCGGCAAAGCCGACAACACCGCTTAACCAAAGCCAAAATCAAAGACAGTTTAACGCAGGTCGTCGCACCTCTACAGGTTCAACCGGCTCCGCAGATTCTAGTATCAAGAAGCCTAACACGCCCGAGGGGGCTCGCCCTCCTGTCAGACGACGTCATATCCATATTCGTTCTAAATAATTCTTTCCTATCATAATCAGATGAAACCAAATCTTTTACCTTACTTTTTTACCTTTTTAATGGTGCTGTCCCTGCCAGTGATGGCTCAAACAGCAACGCCGAACGTAGAGTCAACCACAAGGGAGATCAAACCTGAGGAGTCAGAATCCAACCCAACAGCTACTGTTGTTGACCCTGATACCATTATCGAAAGCAATATTGAGCAACCTCTCATGAATGGCTACGTGATTGCGAAACACTACCGCAAATGGACGGGGAAAAGGGTCATTTTATCAAAAGCAGCGCAAGCCATTGAAATAAGCTTCAATCAAGAAGCGCCCCTCACTTATCAACAAGCCGCAGACTTGCTGGTCAAAACCTGTTTCCTAGAAGGCTTGGTCTTTGTTCCCAGTGGTGAGGACGAGGTGAAGCTGCTTCCTGCTGGCAATGTGAGAAAAGCAGGGGGCTATCCTCTAGTGATTAATGCGGAGGCGTTGCCGAATTCAGAGGAGCTCGTGACCTATACGATGCATTTTGATCACATTGGGCCTGAAGACGCGTTGAGTATTTTTACTGGAGTGATTGCCCAAGTCCAATCCCACGGCTCAATCGTGGCCGTACCAAATACCAAAACACTTCTCATTACCGAAAACTCACAACTCATTCGAACGCTAATTGAGATCAAAAACCGCATTGACGTTTCACAAGAGCTCTCCACGCAAAAGTGGGTTTCCGTTAAGCATGCCGATGCCGAGCTCACGGCCGAGAATGTACGCTCTATCATGGATTTCTCGGCGAAACAAAACACGCAAATTTCAGCTGGCGGATCTTCTGTTGGAGGTGCTAGAGCTTCCAATACATCTTCCAGGAGAAGTGGCAATAATCAGAGTAGAAACCGCCAGCGTACAACAGGGGGCGATAGCTTCAGTAATGTCCAAATCATGGCTGACGTACGAACCAATCGTATTTTTGTCATCGGAAGACCTATTGATGTCGAGGTGGCAGAAGGCTTGATTAAGGGGTTTGATTCACCTCTCGATGATCGTAATTATTATAAACATAAATTAAAGTTTCTTTCGGTTGCTGAGTTTTTAAACACCGCACAGCAGGCGATTCAGCAAGCCACGTCAAAAGGCCCTGGCCTTAATGAGGGTCGTAATGGAGGCAGGCAATCAACACAAGTTCGTGCTGGCTTTAGGCAATCGCTTCAAAACGCAAGAAACCCCAATGCCTCGTTTGGCGGCAGTAGCAGTGGAGGCCTTGGAGACTCCGTCCGGGCAGAAGGGCCTGAGGCAATTATCATTGGAAAAACACTCCTAGTCGCTGATAATAGTAATAATACGCTAATTATCAACGGGCCTCCACAAGCCATTAAAGTCGTTAAAGATCTGATTCGTGAGATGGATATTCTCACCGACCAAGTTCAGATCACGGCTATCTTTGGGCGATACAATCTGAACAACTCAGCTGATTTTGGTTTTGATTTTGCTAACACCTACCAATCCCTTAATGGAACAACAGATGGGATTGCTGGGCAGAGCCGAACAGGCTTCCCAGTTCCTTCTGACGCGAGAGCGCTCACGGACCTGGCGCAATTCCCTAACGTTTCTGGGTTCTCAATTTATGGAAATATTGGCAAATACTTCAATGCGACTTTACGAGCCATGGAAAGTGAAGGGAAGTTTAAGCTCATGGCTCGCCCGACGGTTTTCACCACCAATAATAGGAAAGCCACGCTTTCCTCTGGACAACAAATCGCCGTTCCTACCAATACCTTTACCGGAGGTGGGATTGGGGCCAATGTTTCGCAGTCTACCAATATTGCCTTTCGTGATGTATTACTTGAGTTAGAGGTGATCCCTCTCGTCAATTCTCAAGAAGAAGTCACGCTCCAGATCTCACTCACCAATAATAACGTAATTGGGAATACTGTCGTTGACGGCAATGAAATCCCAACGATTGGACAAGAGAGCATTGTCACTACGGTGACGGTTCCCAATGGAGATACGATTGTTTTAGGAGGGCTTATCACCGAGCGAGAAGAGTCCTCGGAGAGCGGGGTGCCTATTCTTCGTCATATCCCTGGCGTGAAAAGGCTATTCTCCAGCGTCGATAAAGATGTGGTGAGGGAGGAGCTGCTCATCTTTATCCAACCAAGAATCATCAATGGAAAAGTACAGCTGAAGAACCTCCAGTCAGAAAACGCCAAGACTTATCAAATTGCAAAAGACATCCAGAGCAATAAACGAATTTTCCCAAAAAAGTTCTCAGACCCTGAGAAGCAAGAAAAGGCAAAAGAAGCTAAAAATAAACGTCGGTTTAGATGGTTTAGATCTAAGAAAAAGCTTTAGATTTAATGCTTAACTCATTCATAAACAGTGATTATGTATTTTTTTGAGATATAGCCGATTAACTGGAGGTGTTGGAGGTGTTGGAGGTGTTGGAGGTGTTTCAAGAGAGCGGGCAATCTGTATGTTCTGTTATTTTAAGATTGACTTAACCTAACATCTATCCTCTAGTGTTTTTCTAACGTGAGTCGTTTTGGCTTATTAAATTAATAACTCCTTATGAAGTATTTCCCTTTTTTGAAGTCCCTCTGCTGTTTGTTTTTATTGCTAGTTGCTCGAGGAGAGGATAAGCCATGGGTGCAAGAGATTTGGAGTGGAGTTCCTCAGGAGTTGTCTTTGGATGATTTTGTAAAATCAGAGACTTATTTTGCTCCAGCGGATCAGTTGTTGGATGTTAACGCGAGTGATTTTCATGCAGAATCTGGCTATGTATCACGCATTCGTGGGCTGGTGAAAGCACCGGTGACGGGGCGTTATAAGTTTTGGTTGGGAGCGAATCATGAAGGACGTTTATCAATCAGTACACAAGGCGATAAATTCAGTAAGAAAGAGGAGGCGTCATTAGCGGAGTCTGTACGTTCTGCTGACTTTGATCGCTTTGATTCACAAGAGAGCCGCTTTTTTGATTTGGTAGAAGGGCAAGAAGTCTTTGTTGAGTTGCTTCAGAAGTCGCCGAGCGTATTAGGCTTCTCACAGGTATACTGGAGTTATGAGGTGAATTCAGTTAATTGGGCTCGAGAGCCGGGGGTGCTGGCGACTCAATCATCATCAGGTTATTCGAATACAGCAGATCACGCTGTTAATGGCGATCGCTTAGAATCAAGTTCGATTACAAATAACAACGTTGGATCATGGTGGGCTTTAGATCTAGGCAGTGCTCGAGATGTTTCTACGATTGTCTTATACCCTTCAAGAAAGTGGACGGACGCTCGCTACTTATCTAACTTTAGAGTGAGTGTTTTTGATGAGCTCAATCAGCAGATTTGGAGTGGGGATTATTATAAAAGCACAGGGTATGTTGAGGGGAGTCAACGGGTCGAGTTTTTGAATGAATTAGGAAGGCTAGTTAAGGCTCGTTATATAAAGATTGAGCTGTTGGGAAAGAATCGAGTAGGAAACCATAGGCTTATGTTGGGTGAGGTTGAGGTTTTTGGGCCAAGCTCTTTACCTGCTGATTTAGATGAGGCGGCTTTAAACCCGCGCAATAATACTTCACCATATAATCCGGGAGACTGGAATCGAGTTAATTGGGCCTTGAATTCTGGTGCAGAGGCTTCTCAAAAGTCAACATATACCGATCATGCGGCAGCTAGGGCCATTGACGGCTACACTTCTCTTGAGTACCGAGACTATCCAATGGCTTCTACGGAGGATAGCCCTGACGCGTGGTGGCAAGTCGATTTAGGAGGCTCTAGAATGATTGATAGAATATCAATTTGGAATCAATCTGGTAGTGAGGCACTCCGATTATCAAATTTCAGAGTCTCAATTTTAGATTCACAGGGCAATGAATCTTGGGGGAAGGATTATTACCCTGTGACAGGTTTTGTTGATGGACATGAGGAGATTGATTTAGTCGCTGAATCAGGAGGTTTAGTAGAAGGGCAGGTGGTTAAAGTTCAATATGTAGGTGCATCAAGGACAGGCGAGAATTCACTTAATTTAAGTGAGGTTGAGGTATTTGGTCCAACTTACCACAAGGGCTATCAAACAATTTCCGCCCCTCGTCAGCAAATCTCTTCCCAACAGTTACTTGCCTATCCTTCAGACCTGAAGGACCTTGATGGTGATGAGCTTTCAGATGAATGGGAGGATCTACATGGCTTTGATTCTTCAGCTATACAAGACGGTGTGCACTCTCCTTTGGCGGATGCTGATGGTGACTTTTTAAATAATTATGAAGAGTCTCTACTGGGCACCAATCCTTTCGTAGGAGACTCGCTAGAGGGTAAGGCTACCTATGAGGAGTGGGATCAATCAATCATTCGTTCGTCTAGAGAACTGTACTTGGAGTCCCGTATTTATGAAAAACCGACAAGAACTAGGCTTTTGGATAGAGCAACTACGGGTCCCCAAGGGAGAAACTTAGCGTCGAGAATTAGGGGGTATATAACAGCGCCGGAAACGGGGAATTATCGCTTTTGGCTTTCAGGGCGATCAGGACTAGAACTTTATCTCTCAACTGATGAAACCAAATATAAAAAACGTCGCATTGCTGAGCTCAACCCAGAGAAGATGACTTCTCAAGGGGTGTGGTATACCCATTCCAATTTTTTTGATAGATATTCTTCACAATTATCAGAAGAGATTTATTTAGAGGAGGGCCAGAAGTATTTTTTTGAAACCATACAAGCCGTATCAACCGATGGTCTTGCTCATGTGAGTTTAGCTTGGGCTAGGCCAGGGAAGGAGAGAGAGTTTCTTGATTTCGGTTACGTGTCTTCCTACCATCAACTAGCGGGAGACCAAGATGACGATTGTTTGCCAGACGAGTGGGAGGTTTTATATGGGCTTAACCCTGAAGATAATGGAGGTCTCAATCATTTGCGTGATGGTGAGCGTGGAGATTATGACAATGATGGACTGACCAACCATGAGGAGTACCTATTAGGAACGAACCCGACGCAGAGAGACACAGATGGTGATGGTTATTCCGATTTAGATGAAGTTCGAAGCTACTTGAGTGACCCAACTCAATCCAGTTCCATTCATACAAGGGAGATTCAATCGGTTAATTTGCTGGATCATTATAATTCAAACGTAGAGTGGTCACTGACATCGCAGGGGTTGATTTCCAGCTCTTTTAGAAGCGGTATTTCTTTTAATGTAGAGGTGCCTGAAGACGGGTATTATTTTATCGAATCACTCATAACCCTTATGGGGACATTAAGGGATTCAGAGTCTCTGAACGTTCAGGTTTCAATTGATGGTCAAAACATTGAGAAAAAGTCCTTATTCTTCGCTTATGGAGCCTCTTCATTGTTGAGTTCGCTAACCCCATTTTTGGAACAGGGCACTCACAAGGTAACTTTGTTCTTTAATAACTATACGGCTCGTCGTAACCCTGTTATTAAGTCACTTAAGCTCGTGAAGCCAACGGGAGTGGATAGTAATGGTAATCAAATCCCAGACTGGATTGAGTCCCAAGTTGCCGGGCGTCAGCAGATTACGTTCTTAGAATCGAGCTCAATGACCTCTCCAGCATTCGTGGAGGGTGTTTCTTTACCAAACCAATTCCCAGTAGTAAGCTCCACGCATGGTCACACCGCGCTCAGAGCGGTAACGAGTTCAGATGAGTGGTTTACTAATGTCAATTTATCACCAGAAGGCAGCACATCCCTACAGTTTGATTTCAATGACCTCAGTTTGTCTCGCTTAATTCAATGGGAAACCACTGATTTAAATAACTATAAGGATGCCTCACTCACAGTTCGTTTAGGTGATTCATTAAAGTTAGGAGGGGACTCCATTATTAGTTATGAATATAGAAACCAGCCATACCTTATTGATGCAGCTGGATACCGAGTTCATAAATTCTCAAATCCAGGCAAGCAAACATTAGCCGTAACAACGACAACAGGAGATACGTTTACGGTTGATGTTAACGTGCTCAAGGCCGACTTGGCAGACCGTTACAACAATCCAATTACTAGAGTGATCAAGAGAACCTTTCCAATATATTATTGGGAAACGCAAGTAAGTCCTGATTTAACGATTGATGGTGGAGATTCAATGAGAGTCAACATAAGTGAACATTCACAGAATAGTGCAGGCTTAACACGTTACAGTTGGACTTGTTCTGGACAAGAATCGGGGTTCCACGGCATAGCGGCGAGACTTTACCCTGGCGGTCCTGTACTCAACGTCTTGTATTTTAATTATATTCAAGCAGCTGATGCTGTGGATGTGGATTTAACCCAGTCATTTGTATCCAGTGATTTTCCCAATAATACTATTATAAGAACGCCGATTATATTTGATAGTTTACCAGAGGGAGCAACCGTAAGGGTTACAATCTTTAGAAGCGGGGTCACTTTCTTAGACGGTTCACAAGTCAAAATCTTAGAGCCAGACGACTTTATTGATGGCGTGGCGAATCTTGAATTTCTGTTCCCGAGAGGAGCTAGAGGAGGCTATTGCCATTATACGGAAGTGTTTGATAAAAACGGCCGAAGAATCAGCCGATTCTAGAAAAACATTAGGATCAAGTATTTCTCACAAACAAGTCAGCAGTCATGAAACTTTTTCAATCAAATACAAGGGTTAAAAAGCAGCAAAAAAAGCAAACACTTAGCGGTCAATTATCCGTAGTAGCATTGCCCATTATCGCGCTTTTCACTCTGAGTTGTGAGGATTCCAACTCAAAGGAGGGGGGGGATAAGGTAGGGCTGGAGCATTCGGAGGAGGCTGTAAGTACGGGAACCCCCGCTCAAAGAGCCCAAACGTCTCAACGCCTCAAGCGTGCTCAGGCCTCAGT
>CALLBE010000171.1 GCA_938001985.1 uncultured Verrucomicrobiales bacterium
GAACCCAATCCGCATATTCAAGGTTTTGATGATAACCTAGTATTGGTTGCTATTTTTACAGGTCTACTAGCTATTGGGGTGTTGCCAACAGCTACAGCTTGGGTGTTTCTCACAGAGGAGGAGTTTAGAATTTATAAATGGTGCCGACTCAAGGTGGTTATAAAGATAGAAGATATTGAAAGTATGTCGGAGCACCTTTCAGAGCCTCTCTATCGAGTGAATTTAAAGAATGGCTCTTATGAAGGGATTCCGAACATGTCAGGATTTGCAATTAAAGCCCTGAAAACTCAGTTAGAGAAATATCAAATACCCTACTTGCCTTTTAAGATAAAATGGTGGTGGACCAAGTAGAGATAAAGTAAAAAGCTGAGTCTGAGGGTTTACTCTCTGAGGGGAGACAAAAGAGCTTGATTAACCCTCAGTTGGTAGCAGTCTCTAGCGGCGGTTTTGGCGGTAAAGGGCCATTGCTGCGTCTAGGTGAGCTTCGATATTCGCGATGCGCGTGGAGTCGATGGGGTGGGTGCTGAGCCATTCCGGCTGGTTAGAGCCTTTTTTCTGTTTGTAGGCTTGGAATCGTTTCCAGAAGTTCAACGCTTCCTTGGGGTTGTAGCCTGCTTTTGCCATGTATTGAAGGCCCACAGTGTCACTTTCTAACTCGTGATTACGTGAGTAGGGGAGGACGCCTAAAATGCTGGCTAATGGTTGGTATGCGCCTTGGACAGCTCTTCTCGTGCTGTTTGATTTGCCACTGCGTGCGAGGGCGATGTCGGTGATCAATCCAGCGCCTATCAAGGAGATTCCGCGAGCGCGTTGTTTGCCCACGTGGTTGTTGGTAACGTGAGCGAGTTCATGGCCAATCACTGCGGCTAGGCCAGCGTCGTTTTTAGTTAAAGAAAAAATCCCTGTGTGAACGCCGATTTTTCCACCGGGCATGGCAAATGCATTGGGTGAGCTGTCTTCGAAAACAACAAACTCCCATTGAGCGCCAGGCATGTTGACGACGGATTTGATACGGTTGCCGACTCGACGTAATTGGGCGTTGTATTTAGAGTTTCTCGAGACTTTGATTTTCTTTTTGTACTCTTGGAACTGTTTAGCTGCTTGAGGCGCTAAGGAATTAGAGCTGGGGGTGTAGATTTTCTCTAAAGAAGCACAAGAAGTGAGTGCTCCTAGGGTGATAAGAGTACTGAGGCTATAAAATGTGGAGATTTTTTTATTTATTTTCATTTTAATAATAGCGGTGGTTTGTGGTTGGGGGATGTTAGTTTTCGTGGGCTTCTTATTGGCTAAGAGCCTGCATGAGGTAGTTGGATGGCTTGAAGTGTTCGATGAGTATTTCTTCTTGTTCGCCACGGAACATTCTCACTTGGCTGATGTCAAAGTTTGGCGTTTTGTGTGGGGCGAAAAGAATGTCATCATGAGTCGAGTTTTCATGTTTTTTAAACATGTCAGGAACGATGTCGCCTCCGAGATGGTCATCACGACCGGTGGCTAAGTGACAAGTGCCTAGGACTTTCTCATCTTGAATATCTGAGTAGGATACAGGGAGGACTTGAGTGCCGAAGCCAAGCTCACCCAGCGTGCCTGTCATTGGATCATCAGCCAATCTGGCGTTATGGTCATCGATGGTGGCTTGATTGCCTTCGATGAGGGTTGATGAGACAATATTACGTTCTTTTACTTCTAAAACACCCAAGGTTCCATCCTCATATTTCATTGGGAACTGGCCATTCGCGTTGCGAGGAACGAAGTAGACTTCTCCTGCCGGTAGGTTAGCGATATCTGGAGCTGTTCCGTGGCATAGGCCATGTGATTTTTGGGCATCTTGAGCTTCTAAATCTAAGTCAGCTGTGAGCACTCGACCATCTTCTAGCGTGAAATCAATCTCAATGCGGTCTGCATTGCTGAGCGCGACACGGAGCTTTTCAGCATCACGAGAAACTTCATCATAATCAACAGCGAGACCTGAGTTCAGAATCACGTCATTCATGCCGTGCATGGTGGCTCCTCGGAATCCAAACACCTTACACTTAGCGGTTAATGGAGCTGTGGCTGAGAATGTTGATATGCAAAGAACGATGTCGTACTTGGAGTAGATGTCCTTATCTAAAGATAATAAATTACCGTCAGTGTCCCAAACTTCATCAGCAAGATCGAGGTTGGAACCATTGGTGCATTTGTAGGCAAACATTTCGCCGCCAGAGACATTCAACTCTTTAGCAACGCCATTTTTAAGTGCTTCGTAGAAGTGGATGTGTGCCTTTTTTTGCACTTCAAATCCTTCTTGTTCTAGGAAGTTAAAGTTCTTAATTAAAGGCTGTGGATCGTCAAAATCAGTTAAGATACAAACACGGCATCCTTCGATGGGTTTGAAGACTGAGCTGAGTAATTTTGATAGAGAAAAGGGAGGGAACTTTCTTTTCTCTGGATTGAGTAGAATCTCCTCGGATAAGTATTCAGGTAAGTTGAGCATGCACGAAAAAAACAAATCAAAGGCAAAAAGGCGAGCCAATAAATTTAGTTATTTCACGAGAGCTCCATCGCCTTGGTGGGTGATTAGCTTTTGAAGATCCTGCTCCAGACTTTCAATCTTATCCTTGCAAGTCAGGCGTCCGCCTTCTTTCGGTTTGATGTAGATCCAATCAATCGCAGCGCCCTTTTCCGTGGTGGCACGGGCCCTGATAGGGATCAGTCCATGTTGGTCAAGCGTGTAGAGAATATCGTGTAATAACCCTGAGCGGTCGACGGCCTGAATTTCCACAACGGTCGAGCGAGGGTCCAGCTCATTGTTCACATAAGCGAGAGTAGGGATCATGGTGTTGAAGACTACCTCTTCGTCAAAGAAACCACGCTTCGTGATCAGGTAGGATTCAGGGTCGTAGTCCTTCTGAGTATTGAGCGTGTATAAGTGCTCATTGATTTTGCCACTTTCAGCAACGGTTCTCGCTGATTTGAACTGTTGATCGCAAACTCGGAAGATATCAATAATCACGCCGTCTTTTCGAGTGTAGACATCTGCGGATAGAATGTTGAGGCCTTCGATCGTTAATGCGCAACAGATTTTCTGCAAGAACTGAGGGCTGTCATCGGCGGTGATGATGAGCTCGGAATAGCCACTGTCATCGTAATGTAACCATTCTGCAGCAAACTCAAATGACTTTTCGCAGGCTTTGCTTTTTTCCAGATATTTTTGTATGGTTTGGAAATGAGTGACTAGAGACTCATCTGATCGATAGCGGAAATAGCGAGCGGGGAGATTGTTTAAATGGAACGCAAGATCTTCATGCCATTTTTCTGGCACTTGAGTTTCCAGTCTCGCTTGCAGGGTTGGTAAATTGGTTTTGAAGTCTTGTAAAAATGTATCGCCGCCATTTTTTAAGAAGTTCTTCGTGGTGTGATACAATTGTAGAATTAATTGCTCTTTCCACGCCCCCCAGCCTTCATCATTCGTGCCTCTGGAGTCGATGTAAGTGAATAAAAGCAATGAATCTAGATTGGACTCATGCTTCATTTTAGCCGCAAAATCCTCAATGATATTGGGGTCTGAGAGGTCGCACTTCGTAGCGGTGTTCCAAAACGTGAGGTGGTGATCGACTAAGAACATCAGTAACTTACGTCTTCCCCCGTTGAGGTTGAATCGTTTGGCCACGGCGTCAGCCTTGATCATAGACCCATCAGTGTGCTCCCGGATGTCCTCGGCACGTCCCGTGTCATGAAGAATCACGGCTAAGTAAAGGGCGAACGGGTCCTCATGCTTGCTGAGTAGCTTTTTGAATAATGAATCAGGGCAGTTTAAGCTCGATAATTGGTCCAACTCATCAATACAGCGAAGGGTGTGCTCATCTGCGGTATAGCGGTGGAAGAATTCGTGTTGGACTAGGTATTTCAAGGCCCCAAATTCCGGTAAATAAGCGCCTAAAATATTATTCGAGTGCATGCAGCGAAGCGCCGAGCCTACGAGGCCTTTGCTTTCTAAAATACTGCGAAAGATTGAGGTGTTTTTCGTATCTGAGCGGAAGCTATCATCGATGAGATGAATCTTCTTTTGTATCAGTTGTCGGAGTTTTGGAGCGATACCAACGCCGTATTGCTGCTGATAGCGAAACACTTGGAGAAGTTTTGAAGGTGTCTTATCAAAGACCTCAAGGTCAGTTTCCCGAATGAGAGAGTCTTGGATTTCAAACCCCTCGAGCGCAATGGCGTCTTTTTTATTATTCCCCCAATGTTGTAAGAATGAGAAGGGGTGCTCTTTTTTACTCTGCTCAATCTCAATATTGAAAATCTCCTCCATGGAGAGTGTGGTTTTCCAAATAATGTGAGTCGCCTGATAGTAGTCTTTCATGAAAGACTCAATGCGGCGCAATATGTTGTCTTCAGGATAGTTTAAAGCATCTGCAACCACGCCTTGGAGGTGGAGCGTGAGGATGTTGTTGGCATGACTGGATTGAGACTGGATGTGGAGCTCATTGCGTACGCGATGGAGGAAGGAGAAGGCTTTTTGAAGCAGTTCTCTACGCTTTGCGGTCATGGTTCCCTCATCCACTAAGAATTGGAGAGAGGTGGTGCCTCTCATGGCTTGAGCGATCCAAATCAGGTTTTGATAATCGCGTAACCCTCCTGGGCTTTCTTTGACATTGGGTTCTTGTAGGAAGACCGTGTTGGAGTATTTTTCATGGCGAGTTTGAGTGTCTAGGACTCGCTCTTGAAAGAATTCATGGCTTTGCTGCTGAATTCTCTTTTCCCAGTATTCTTGGTGAAATTTTGTGAAAACAGTTTTGTCGCCCGCTAACAATCTCGAGTCTAGCATGGCTGTTCGGTTCAGAGGGTCATTCTTGGCCTCTTCTAAACAAACAGAAACGTCACGCACACTGTGGCCGATTTTTAATCCAATGTCCCATAGAGGAGTGAGTAAGCGGTTGATCGCGGCCTCTGTTTCTTTTTCAATACAGGATTGGTGTAATAAAAATAGAAGATCAACGTCGGAGCCTATATTCATGATTCCACGCCCGTAGCCACCTGAAGCGCAGAGGGTGAAGCAACCGTCACATGAAAAATATTCATAATAGCGGTTGAGGAGTAGATCGATCCCCTTGGCCATGTGGCGGCAAACATCGGAGCCCTTGATGGTGTTGGATCGGTGGAGCTCTTTGATATAAGAGCGGTGATATTCGAGGTAAGATTTACTGAGAGAAAGGAGCTCTTCAGTGGATTGACTCTGCAAAAAAGAATAAGTCAGTTTTTCGTGCTCTTCGGGAAGATTAATGTGATCTATATTCATTTGTTTAGCGAGTGTTTGGCAACCTTACCATGAATTTATAGGTCAGTTGCCTCGCAATGTAAAATGAAGAAATTGTCAGTTTCATTGAAAACCTGAGGAGTGTTTCAATGCAGCTGACGATAAAGTTAGTGCAGAGACCTTTGTTTTTTTACCCTGAGGTCAGACTGCTGCCTTTTGAGTTTAGTCCGGCTTGAAAGGCCGGCCTTGTAGTTAACCACGACCAAGCATCAGAAGCCTAATGGGTGATTTTATACCCAGTGTTTGGCAGAATATCAAAGGTGATGCTGTTATTTTTTGGATTAACGGTAAAAGGGACGGGGGCTGAGGTCTTAGTATTTAGGACTTTGAGCTTTTCAGGTGCCCACTCGTTGAGTGCGTTTACGATGGTACTCTTTTCTTTATTTTTGAAATTAAAGGTAAATTGAGAACTTAAAGGGGTGACGGGGTATACCGTTGCTTGGAGGTGTTTTTTTGAGTTATCTCTAAACACCACAATGCCTTTTCCTCCTATAAAGCAGGGAGCCTCTGAGACTGGGGTTTCGTGGTTTTCTAGTGTTTGAGGTCCTTGGTAGATTTTTTCCGACTCGTAATGCATCCAAGTTCCTTTTGGAATATATACCCTCTTCGTTAGAGGTAGGTAGGCCATTATGGATTCTCCAAGCAGCCATTGGAATTGTTTACGTGTTGCGCTTGCTAAATGGTAAGTATTGGCGTCATCAGGGAAGGCGATAGGAAGAGGGGTCATTGTGTAAGGGTAGCCGGTTTCATGGCTGGTTACGGCGGCGCTATAAATGTAGGGAGTGATTGAGTATTTAAAATCAATAGCTTTTTTGAATAAGGCTTGGTGTTTTTCTGACCATTTGAATGGTCCTTTACTCACCGCTGCGCCTGCCGTTAATGCCTGGAGCCAAGCATTTTTCATATTTAATTCGCTGTATTTATCCATTGAGTGGAATCCTATAGAATCTGAATAAACGTTAGGAGCTCCACTGGCTGCGTATTGAAGGTAATTAATAGGGGTGCGAAGTCTTAATGATCTATTTCCGTGTGTGTCATTAATACGAAGAAGTGTTCCGGGGCTCTGGTAGGCAGCACAACGGGCCATGACTAAGGCATTAGTTTCTGAAACAGTAAACATGGCTTTGTTGAAGAGAGTAGAGTCACTCAATCCAATCATTGTGTCCTCTTTGATTCCATCAACTTGCCATTTTTGATAAAGGTTTGCATACCACTCAGCTGCACCCGGTTTGTTACTATCTAAGATGTGTGACGGAACGAGAGGGTAAAAGCGAGATTTGTATTTAGCATTGTTATTAAAAAAGAAGTCCTTGGTGATGCCTTCTTTTGTGTATGGGCCTTGTTCGATTGGTATCATCTTGGCATTTCTATCTTGCCTTCCTTTTGGCTTATGGGCGGTTTTGCTAAGCGCAGGGAAATTAGTGCGAAGTCCTATCAGCCATTTAATGTTATGACCTTTGAGCCATTTTCGGAAAGCAGTAGGGTTGTATTTGTCTTGGTTCCACTCACCAAAGTTTGTTGAGCAACCGCCATCTCTCCAATAACCTGAGCCTGTTACGATCCATTTGATTGGGTAACCGGCTTTTATAAATTGAGCGATACTTTTTCTGACGGTTTGTTCCTTTGTTCGCCAGCCTAAAAGGTCCCAGCTTTCCCACCCCAATTCAAAGAAGTCAAATTTAGGAAATGGAGAGACGAATCCCTCATTGGCACAAACTTTTTGATAAGCGGCATAAATTTCTTTGAGGTCACCAAAGAAATAGTAGCAAGAGATGGAAGATGTTGTGGAGGATTTCATTTGATAAGCCTCTTTTGAGATGCTGACTTCCATAGGTTTTCGGCTAAAAATGACGCCAGCTAGTCTGTCTTTTGGTAAAACCATGAAGCTGGATATGAATCTATATGCTCCGCCATCGTTTGTAAGTTTTAATGGTTTGTTGTGTTGCGAAATGTCTGCATTTTTCAACCAGCCTCCATGGTCACCTAATCCATAAGCAGGCGAACCTCCGGATGTGTTGAAGGTTATAGCGAGTTGCTTGGTTCCTTCCGGGGTGACTCTGAGCTTGAGTGTGTTTGGAAATTGTTTGACTTCAACTTTGGCTTTTAGGTTTGAATCCGAAGTGACTCGATAGACGCCTTCAGATAATTTTTGAACTGAATTAACGGGACTGTCATTTAAAAGTAATCCAGCTGAGGTTGAGTCTCCCAACTGGTTACTTCCTTTAGTATTAATGACCCTATACTTGAAGGAAGCAGAATCAATAAGTACGGTGAAATTATCGTTTTTTTGAATATATTCTTTCGCCAATAGAAATGACGACAAGAATAGAAGGGTGAGAGTTTTTTTTGGAATATTCATGGGTTTTATAAAAAATAAGGTTTCTATTCCTCTCTTGAAAAGGAAATAGCGATCTTTCTTAAAGATCGCTAGCTTATGAGCTTAGGCTCTAGAGGCTAAAGTCCTGAGCTGGTGATTATCTCATTGGCGGTGTTGAGAACCACTCGTTTTGCCTTGATCGATTGCTCAGAAAAGCCCCAAGCCATGATGGTGACCAGCTCATCTTTTTTAATTAAGTGAGCAGCGCCGCCATTAATAATGATCTCTTTATTGCCTGGTTTCCCAGCCTGGACGTAGGTTTCCAAGCGGTTGCCAGAGGTGATGGAAGCCACCAGCACCTTTTCACCTTCTTCGAGTCCAATCGTCGCCAGAAGCTCAGAGTCAATTTCGATACTGCCTTCGTAGTTGACGTCGCCTTTGGTGATTCTGCCGCGATGGATTTTTGATTTTAAAAACTGCTTTAACATCTCGTTGCGTTTCTAATATTAATCACAGAATTTAGTCTTTAGTCGGATGGGTAGATCTTAGTTGAAATAACCCACGCCAGCTTCGAATAGTCTTTGGTTTTGGTTGCCCGGGATGTTTTTGGCGACATGGTTCCCCACACGCTCACTGTGTCCCATCTTACCTAAAACTCGACCATCACTACTCGTGATCCCTTCGATTGCCAAGAGTGACCCGTTTGGATTGTCTTGGATGCTCATGCTAGCTTGCCCGTTCTGATCAACGTATTGGGTCGCAATCTGACCTTCTTGAATCAGGTTTTGTAACTCTTGCTCGGAAGCGTAGAATTTACCCTCTCCGTGAGAAACAGGAATGCTGTGAATATCGCCTACAGAGACTTTATTGAACCAAGGTGATTTCACCGAGCTGACTCGAGTTTTAACATAACAAGAGACGTGTCTGCCGATGTTGTTGAACGTGAGAGTTGGAGAGTTTTCTCCTGCTGTTTTGATTTCACCATAAGGAAGGAGTCCTACCTTCACTAAAGCTTGGAAGCCATTACAGATACCTAAAACAAGGCCGTCACGGTTTTTCAATAGATCCATGATCGCATCCGAAATTTCAGAGTTGCGAAGGATGGTAGCAATGAATTTACCAGAGCCATCAGGTTCGTCGCCTGCTGAGAAACCACCTGGAATCATGAGGATTTGACTTTCTTTAATTTGCTTAGCAAGAGCCGAGATCGATTCTTGAATACTCAAGTTAGAAAGGTTGTTAAATACGCTGATGTTGGAGTCGCCGCCTGCGAGATTGAATTGTCTAGCGGTGTCGTACTCACAGTTGGTGCCTGGGAAGACTGGAATGACCACCTTAGGCTTCGCTCCTAAATTGAAGCTAGGCGCTGCCGGTGGTTCTGCGTTGAACGTGATCGTGTCAGTTGATGACTGCTCCGCTTCTGCTTGCGTTGGATAAATCGACTCTAATGGCTCAGACCACGACTGGCATAATTGATTGCAGTCGATGGATTCGTCCTCAATGACAAGTTTTGCTTCTTCGATTACCGAACCAATCTCAAGAGCCTCTAGTACTTCTGGGAGTTCAGTTGATGGAGAGGCTTCAAGAACCCAGCTGATGAAGCGCTCTTCGTAAAGGTCAAGGTCCGTATCGATGATGGCTCCGAGTTCATTACCAAAGCTCATTTTAGCAATGCTAGCAGCGAGTCCAGCTTGACCTAATGAGTGCATGGACTCAATTTTTCCAGCTGTGGCTAACTCATGAAGCGCTTCTGACTTCTCTAATAAAGTCTCAAAGTTTGGAATTTGGCTCTCATCTCTAGGAATATTAACCCAGTAAAGCGTGTTTCCTGGTGATTTTAATTCTTGAGAGATGGCTTGGCTAGCAAGGCCTGGAGCTACTGCAAATGAAACTAAGGTTGGTGGAACATCAATTTCTTTGAAACTTCCAGACATGGAATCTTTTCCGCCGATAGCACCGAGTCTCAATGCGTTTTGAGCGGTGTAAGCACCGAGTAGCGCTGAGAAAGGCTTGCCCCAACGAACGGGATCTTGGCCAAGTTTTTCGAAGTATTCCTGAAGTGTCAGTCTGATGTCAGAAAGTTTAGCACCTGAAGCAACGAGACGTGTGACCGACTCGGTGACTGCGTATAAAGCACCGTGGTAAGGACTCCAGCAAGCGATAAGCGGGTTGTAACCCCAGCTCATGAAGGTGGCAGTTTTGGTTTCACCTTCCAGCATTGGCACTTTAGCAACCATGGCATCGGTAGGGCTGAGTTGTGTTTTTCCACCAAAAGGAGAGAGAACAGTATTTGAGCCAATGGAGCTATCAAACTGTTCGGCCAACCCTTTTTGAGAACACTCGTTTAGGTTTGAAAGTACGGTGCGTAAGCGATCGGCGTGAGAGCCTGAGGACTCAAGCATTTCTATGCCGAGAGGCGTGGTTTCTGTTGGCGCTTGTACTTCAATCGTTGAAGAAAGCTGAACGCCGTTTGAATCAAGGAATTCTCTAGAAAGGTCAACAATGGTGTCGCCTCTCCACGTCATTTTTAGACGACCTGAATCGGTTACGTTGGCCACGTGAGAGCATTCTAAGTTCTCTTGATTGGTTAAAGCTTCGAAGAAAGCCACCTCGGATTGATCGATGACAATAGCCATACGCTCTTGGGATTCAGAAATCGCAAGTTCAGTTCCATCGAGACCATCGTACTTCTTGAGGACCTTGTCTAAGTTGATTTCCAATGAATCTGCTAACTCGCCAATCGCCACGGATACCCCTCCTGCGCCGAAGTCATTACAGCGTTTGATTTTTTTAGAGAACTCTGGGTTTCTAAAGAGTCGTTGTAGGGCGCGCTCAGTTGGAGCGTTACCTTTTTGAACCTCAGCAGAGTTTTCTAAAGCGTTGTCGGTGTGTTCTTTTGAAGAACCGGTAGCACCACCAACCCCATCGCGACCGGTACGGCCACCGATGAGAAGAATCGCATCGCCTGGAGCGGGTTCGCCACGCCATACGTTTTCGCGAGGAACGGCAGAAATAACCGCGCCAATCTCCATGCGCTTGGCCACAAAGCGTGGGTGGTAAATTTCAGAAACTTTGCCTGTTGCTATCCCGATTTGGTTGCCGTAAGAGCTGTAACCATCTGCTGCTCCTTGACAGATTTTACGTTGAGGTAGTTTGTTCTCTACGGTGTCTTCAAGAGGTGTGCGTGGATCTGCTGCCCCTGTGACTCTCATGGCTTGGTAGACATAGGCACGGCCTGAAAGAGGGTCGCGAATTGCGCCACCTAAGCACGTGGCGGCACCGCCGAAAGGCTCAATCTCGGTTGGGTGATTGTGCGTCTCATTTTTAAACTGAATGAGCCATTCCTCCTCGGTTCCGTTGACATCCACGGGAACGATGATGCTAGCTGCGTTGATTTCCTCAGAAACCTCGAGATTGTCGAGCTCTCCTGTTTTACGAAGTTCTTTCATTGCGATGACGGCAATATCCATCATCGTTTCAGGTCTCTCGGTGTCTGCACCGTAGACAATCTCACGAGATTTTTGATAGTCAGCGTAGGCCTGTTTGACATAAGGCAAATCGTTGTCGATGGTTACGCTATCAATCTTAGTGAAGAAAGTGGTGTGACGGCAGTGGTCAGACCAATAGGTATCCAGCATTTTAATTTCGGTGATGCTGGGGTCGCGACCTTCTTTGCGGAAATGAGCTTGAGTGAAGATCAAATCCGGGACTGTCATGGCCAGTCCTAGGTTGTTTTTATATTCGCTGATTTGTTCTTCATTCCAGTTGATGAAGTCCGTGATGAAAGCGACATTTGCGGGCTCGTCACTCTCTTGCGTTAAACTGTCTTTTGTTTCTAAAGAAGCTTCACGAGAATCGACTTGGTTGATGACATAGTCCTTGATGTTTTGAACTTCCTCTGCGTTTAAGTTGCCTTTGAGAACGTAGATTTGAGCGTTCTGAACGATGGGACGGTCCTTTTGAGTCAAGATTTGTATACACTGTGCGGCGGAATCTGCGCGTTGGTCATATTGACCCGGTAAGTATTCAACAGCAAACGCTTGTTCATCACTGCTTAAGACAAGTTCAAGAGACGTGGTGTCAACCTGTGGCTCTGAGAAAATCAGCTGAGAAGCCTCAGTAAATCCTTCGTCACTCAACCCTTCTACGTCATACCGCTGCAGGAGGCGGAGGTCTTCTAAGTTTGAAAGATTCAAGCTTTCTTTCAACTCATGTAATAATGACTGAGCTGGCGCTGTGAATGCTGCTTTTTTCTCAACAAATAAACGGTGCATAGTGCTTGAGAAAAACGCTAGCGTTTTTTTATGAGCTGGCAAGTGCTTCCTCTCGTATTCATGAAATAGAAATGATCTTTCATGAGTTCAGAGGTTTTATGGGGTGTTTTTTTTACGTCACTTATCTCTAAGTTAGGGTTTTTGGAGTGGTTGTCATTTCGTTTAAGTCGCTGCTATTCCTGAGTTAGGTCTTTAAACACAAAAAAGCAGAGCCGAAGCCCTGCTTTTCTTAATAAGATAAAAGGAAGTTCTTACGCTTCTTTTGTCTCTTCAGGAGTTGCTTCTTCAGCGACTTCTAAATCAAGTTCTTCTGAGTCGACTTGGTCTACCCATTCAACTTTACCCATTGGCGCTGCGTCACTCGTACGTAGGCCTAATTTCGTGATGCGAACGTATCCACCTGGTCTGTCTGCGTTAGCTGGAGCAATCTTCTCGAATAAGAATTTTACGAGCTCTTTTCTCTTAAGGAATGCTAAAGCTTGGCGACGAGCGTGAAGATCTCCACGTTTTGCGAAGGTTACCATTTTCTCAGCAACAGGGCGAATTGCCTTTGCTTTGCCAAGAGTGGTGCGGATAGATCCATGTTGAATCAAGTCACAAACCAAGTTTGAAACAAGTGAACGACGGTGGTCTGCTGTGCGTTTAAGCTTTTTAACTTTGCTGCGGTGTCTCATGAGTTAATTTTTGTAAAGTTATTAATCTTCGAGGTTTTGAGCAATTAGGTCGGCGAGGCCAACGGGTGCCTCATCTTCCATGCCCATGTTGTTGTTTGTGAATGTTGAGAGAGGAGCCACTAGTAGTGCTGGGTCAAATGACATTCCAAGACCAAGTCCTAATTCAACTAATTTATCTTTAATTTCGTTGAGAGACTTTTTACCGAAGTTACGATACTTAAGCATCTCAGCTTCACTCTTCATAGCCAATTGACCAACCGAAGTGATGTTTGCGTTATTCAAGCAGTTAGCCGCACGAACGGAAAGTTCGATTTCGTTAACTGACATGTTAAGAAGTTTCTTAAGCGCTGCGTTTTCTTCGCTTTGCTCTTCAGGTGCTTCTTCAAAACCAACTAGGCTGTCGTCATAGTCAACGAATACGTCTAGGTGATGTCTGAGGATAGCAGAAGCTTGTAGTAGGGCTTCTTGAGGTGTTAAACGACCGTCTGTGTTGACGTCGAGGATGAGTTTATCAAAGTCAGTGATTTGTCCAACACGAGTTGCTTCAACTGCGTATTTAACACGAGTGACTGGAGAGAAGATGGAGTCAATAGCGATAACGCCAATGCTTTCGTCACCTGTTTTGTTCTCGTCACCGGTAACGAATCCACGTCCTACTTTGATCGAAAGTTCAGCGTCAAACTTAACTTTTTGATCTAATGTACAGATGATTTGATCCTTGTTGACGACTTCATACATAGCGTCTTCTTGGATGTCGCCCGCTGTGATAATGCCTTCTTTTTCAACGTTAATGGTTAAAAGCTTAGGCTCTTTGCCGTGGTGTCTGAATTTAACACGCTTAAGGTTGAGGATGATTTCTGTGACATCTTCAACCACTCCTGGAAGAGAGGTGAATTCGTGCTCAGCACCTGCGATCTTAACGCTTGTGATAGCAGCGCCTTCTAGTGAAGAAAGGAGAACTCTACGAAGTGAGTTGCCGATTGTGTGACCAAAGCCACGCTCGAAAGGTTCTGCGATGAACTGTGCGAAGAAGTCAGTAGCTGTCTCTTCTTCTTTAATTAAGCGATTAGGTATCTCAAAACGACCTAATGTCACTTCTGGCTCTTCTGTTGTTGTTTCTTCTGACATAATATTAACTGGGTTTCCCTTTACCGCTAAAGGACCTACAGTGTCTGTTCAAACGGTTCGGCGAATTTACAGAGTTATTTTGGCACTTCAACTCTTTTTTTATAAAAATCTTTTTTGTATTTACGTTTTCTAATCCTCGTAAAACAAAAAGAGCCATCCGGTGAAGGATGGCTCTTTGTTTTGATAAAGTGAAACTTACTTCTTCTCTTCTTTTGCCTTAGCGATTACTTCTTCAGCAACGTTCTTAGGACAAGCTTCGTAATGTTCAAATTCCATTGAGAATTGACCACGACCTGAAGTCATTGTTCTGAGGTCACCAATGTAACCGAACATTGAGGAGAGAGGTGCTTTTGCTTTGATGCGAACACCACCGTTAACGGTCTCTTGTGATTCAATCATGCCGCGACGACGGTTTAAGTCACCGATTACGTCACCGATGTTGTCTTCAGGAGTGAAGACATCGAGTTTCATGATTGGTTCAAGAAGCTGAGCACCTGCTTTTGGCATGGTTTGGCGGTAAGCCGCTCTCGCTCCGATTTCGAAGGCAACTGCAGAGGAGTCAACTGCGTGGAATCCACCGTCAACTAGAGTTACTTTGAAGTCGAGACATGGGAATCCAGCAAGAACACCTTTTAGCATGGAGTCTTTGAAGCCTTTTTCAACAGCAGGGAAGTACTCTTTAGGTACGTTACCACCGACAACTTTTGATTCGAACTCAAATCCTGAACCAGGCTCAAGAGGCTCGATGATGTAGTCGATTTTCGCAAACTGACCAGAACCACCTGATTGCTTCTTGTGTGTGTAGGAATCTTCGTAGCGTTTTGTGATGGTTTCACGGTAAGCCACCTGAGGTGCGCCTACTTCTACTTCTACGCCGTATGTACGCTTAAGGATGTCTACTTTAATCTCGAGGTGAAGCTCGCCCATGCCTTTAAGGATGGTTTCGCCTGAGTCGAGGTCAGTTTCAACACGGAAAGATGGATCTTCTGCGATCATCTTGCCGATGGCTACAGAAAGTTTCTCAGCATTCGCTTTATCCACAGCTGCTACAGCTAACGAGATTACCGGATCCGGGAATACCATTGGCTCAAGTGTTGCTGGGTGGTCTTTATCACAAAGTGTGTGACCTGTTTGCGTGTTTTTAAGACCTACGAATGCGATGATGTCACCTGCTTGTGCTCCATCTAATTCTGTACGCTCATCAGCGTGCATTTCTACAATACGCCCTAAACGCTCGTTTTTGCCAGTGAAGGTGTTAAGAACGGTGTCGCCTTTTGCAATTTTACCAGAGTAAACACGGGCAAAGGTAAGGGCGCCAAACTTATCATCCATTACTTTGAAGGCTAAAGCACGGAAAGGCTCGTCGGTAGAAACGTTAGCGAAAGTACCTGTTTCTTCACCTTCAGCATCCACGATTGGTTGTGGTTTAACTTGTGTTGGATCAGGAAGGAAATCGATCACTGCGTTAAGCACAAGCTGAACACCTTTGTTTTTGAATGATGAACCACAGTAAGCTGGGAAGAAGTCAAGGTTGTGACATCCTTTTTTGATGCACTCTTTAACTTGCTCAATAGTTGGCTCCTCACCTTCGAGGAATGCCATGAGAAGCTCGTCGTCTTGTTCAAGAGCGGTCTCGATTAATTGAGCGCGGTACTCTTCTACTTTGTCAACCATGTCAGCAGGCACTTCACCTTTGACGTAGTTTTCTGGCTCACCTGAGTCATCCCATGTCCATGAAGTGCGTGTCAAAAGATCAACAACACCAACGAAGTCTGATTCGATACCGATTGGAAGTACCATTGGGAGTGGTGTTGCACCAAGTGTGCGTTTCACCTGCTCAAGAACGTTGTAAAAATCAGCACCTACACGGTCAAGTTTGTTAACGTAGATTACACGAGATACACCTGCGTCATCTGCATAACGCCAGTTAGTTTCAGACTGAGGCTCAACACCACCAGATCCACAGAATACGCCGACGCCACCGTCGAGTACCTTCAGCGAGCGATACACTTCGATAGTGAAGTCAACGTGTCCCGGTGTATCGATAATATTCAGTCGATGGTCATCCCAGAAACAGGTGGTCGCTGCAGACTGAATGGTGATT
>CALLBE010000172.1 GCA_938001985.1 uncultured Verrucomicrobiales bacterium
TAAGACTTTACTCACAGGAGAAAAGAGAAGTGAGAAGAGTAGCAGTGCGGTTGCTGGGCTGACAAAGTTGGCTTGGAACCCAAAGGCTGTGTGTAATTTTTGAGCAAAAACACTGTTTGGATCAGTGCAGAGGCCAAGGAGAAAAAAGATGGCGCCCATTTGCAATAACCCCGTGATGAGTCGCTGAATAATGTGATTCTTTTTAAAGTGGCCGATTTCATGAGCGAGAACTCCCACGAGTTCAGCCGTTGATTGATTTTCAATTAAGGTGTCAAAGAGGGCGATTTTTTTGTTTTTACCAAACCCGGTGAAAAAGGCATTGGATTTGGTCGAGCGCTTGGATCCGTCCATGATGAAAAGCTCAGTGAGGGGGAAGTCACATTTTTTTGCCATTTTATTAATTTCATCTTTTAATTCACCATCTTCGAGAGGGGTGAACTTATTAAACAGAGGCATGATTACGGATGGAGCCAAATACATCATTAGGATCTGAAATACAGAAACGCTGAGCCAAGCCCATAGCCAAGCTAGAGAAAAGCTGCCGAAAATCCATAAGATAAGCGCAAGTAGCGGGACACCAATCAGAATGGAAAGCGCCAACCCTTTGATTTTGTCTTGAATGAATAGCGCAACGGTTGATTTGTTGAACCCAAAGCGTTGTTCGATACCAAAGGTGTGGTGAATTTCAAAGGGGAGGCTCAGGATAAGGTTAGCAAAAAATAGAAGAGAGAGGAAGGCAACGCCTGTCCAGAGATCAGACCAGCCAAATGAAGCCACCCAGTTGTGAACGATGGGGAAACCTCCCATAAACCAAAACGCAAAGAGGACTCCGATGGAGAAGGTGGATTCGATAATTTGCCACTTCGACTGAACTTGGTTGTATTGCTGAGATTTAGCGTATTTATCACTGTTGTATACGGCTTTGAACTCATCTGGAACTTCAGGCGTGAAGTGTTTTAAATTCAATAAAGTCGCAATAAAATCAAACTTCCAGAGAAGGAAGAGGCTGATTGAGATGACAAAAAAGAGTTCGTTGAACATGCTAGGTATTAGAAATGCCCAGGTTGGATATGTCTAGCACACTATCAGTATCGCTTTGTTTTTTTAGACACGAGGGGGAATGCTTTCGAATTGTCCTTGAGTTGTTGGGCTAATTTGGGCAGAAGAGTATTATGAGCAAGTTCTTGGAAGCGGCCGTGGATGCCTCGCGAATCGCGGGTGGTTTTTTGAAAGATCATTTTTATGCGGATAAAAAAGTCAACGAGACAACGCAGTACGACATCAAGATCGAGCTGGACGTTCAGACTCAAGAAAAGATCGAGAAGTATCTTTTAGGTCTCTATCCAGACCATGCCATTTATGGAGAAGAAGGCTTGGCTGGTGATCAAGACAGTGAGTATCAGTGGATTATCGACCCTATTGATGGAACGGTTAATTACTTTTATGGAATCCCTCATTTTTGTGTTTCCATCGCCCTTCGTTATCAAGGTGAAATGATTGTGGGTGTTATTTATGACCCCATGATGGATGAGCTTTGGACGGCGGAAAAAGGAGGGAAGGCTTATTTAAATGGAAATGTGATTTCAGCAAGCTCTCGAAATAAATTGGCCGATTCAGTTGTGTTTGTCGGACATGGCAAGTCCACTGGTTCTATGGATAAGGGGCTTGAGCGTTTTGCTCACATCTCCAGCCAAGTGAGAAAAATGAGAATCACAGGGTCTGCGGCATTGGCGATGACTTATATCGCCAGTGGGCGTTATGATGCGTATGTTGAAAGCTCGATTTCATTGTGGGATATTGCGGCAGGTCAGTTGATCTTGGAGTGCGCTGGTGGTGCCGTTAATCTGTTGCCAAAAGAGGATGATAAGTACGCAATTGTAGCGTGGAACGGTTTGATCCCAATTAACGAAGAGCTATAATGAGTGCCGAAAGTTTTATTAATACCGTTGGCGTTGGTTATGATGTCCATCAGTTCGAAGAAGGGCGTGATTGTATTATCGGAGGGGTTAAGATTGAGCACGAAGTAGGCCTTAAGGGGCATTCTGATGCGGATGTTTTATCTCACGCGATCGCTGACGCTGTTTTGGGTGCCTTGGGTTTGCCTGATATTGGTCACTATTTTCCCCCTTCTGATATGAGTATTGAGGGGATTTCTTCGCTTAAGATTTTAGAAAAAATTTATGAGCTGTCTCAAGAGCATGGGGCTACCATTGTTAATATTGATTCAACTATCATCGCTGAGCAACCTAAGGTCTTACCTCACGCTGAAGCAATGAAGGTTAAGTTAGGTGAAGCCTTGAATTTATCTCCTTTGTTGATTGGTATTAAAGCGACAACGAACGAGAAGATGGGTTTTCTCGGGCGAGGCGAGGGCATGTCAGCCATGGCTGTGGCTAGTGTGCGACGTCCCAACCCGACTCTTTAGTTTCTTGATTCTTTAATCCCTTAGTCCTTTAGGCTTTAAGAAAGCTTAAGAGGCCTTAGGTAAGGTTCTGACTGGATTCATGGAGCGTGTAAAAAGCTCCTTTCTTCTCCATCAGTTCAGCATGAGTTCCGCTCTCAATGACCTTGCCTTCTTTTAGAACGTAGACGGTGTCTGCGTTCCTAACCGTGGAGAGGCGGTGAGCGATCACAAAGCAGGTTTTGTTTTGAGTGAGATTGTCTAAGGCTTGTTGGATTTTTTGCTCAGACTCATTGTCGACAGATGCGGTGGCTTCATCCAAAATGAGGATTGGGGTGTTTTTTAAAATAGCACGCGCGATGGCTAGGCGCTGTTTTTCACCTCCGGAGAGCTTGATTCCACGTTCTCCAATATGAGCGTCTAGTTCTTCCGGTAATTTAGCAATGAATTCATAAGCATGCGCTTGTTCAAGTGCTTCCCAGATTTCCTCGTCCGTTGCGTTCTGATTAGCCAGGAGTAAGTTTTCCCTGACGGATCCATTGAATAAGAAAGAATCTTGGGTGACGTAGGCGATTTGCGAACGGAGGGATGAAAGTGAAAAATCTTTGATGTCGACCCCGTTGATAGAGATAGAGCCTTTTTGACTGTCGTAGAAGCGTGGCAGTAAATTAACGAGGCTGGATTTTCCAGCTCCTGTTGCACCGACAATGGCGATGGTTTCACCAGGTGATGCGGTTAAATTGATGCCCTCAAGATTGCTTATTTCTTCATATTGGAAGCTGACGTCTTCGAAGCTGACGGAAGGGGCTGAGCTGAGCTTTAGTTCTTTGTCTTTTTGGCCGCTCAGTTCCGAAGGAGAGTCGAGGATTTCGAACACTCGATTGGCGGCGGCTCCCGATGAAATAATCATTTGGTTCAGTTGGTGTAGGGAGCGAACGGGCTCATAAAGGTAAGGGGTTAAAGAAACTAAAAAGAAAACTTCACCCAAGCTGAGGTG
>CALLBE010000173.1 GCA_938001985.1 uncultured Verrucomicrobiales bacterium
CACCCGAGCTGAGGATATCTTAGAATGGTTAAACCATTAAACGGATAAAGAAAAAACCTCCGCTCCCGCTTCTGCGCGCTCCGCCTGTCTGTTTCTTCTAAAACCCAAGGCAACGAAACACAGCAAAGACGGCACAAAAAAAAGCGATTTGCTCAACAGAACAAATCGCTTTTAGAAAATTAACTCAGTAACCTACGCTTCGGTAACTTCGATAGAGAAGTTAAACTTAACGGTTACATCTGGGTGTAACTTGATTTCAACATCGTGCTTACCTGATGTCTTGATAGGGTTAGCAAGTTGAATCGCTTTTCTATCAATGTTGATGTTGTTCTTCTCAAGTTCTTTGTGAATGTCAATTGAAGTAACTGAACCAAACGCTTTGCCATCTTGACCAACTGTCAATGGGAACGTTACGGAAAGCTTCTTGATTGCTTCACCTTCTTGGTGAGCTTCAACCAGCTCTTTAGCTTCACGCTCAGCTCTGTCTTGTTGAAGAGTCTCTACGTGCTTTAAATTTTGCTCTGAAGCTTCGTAAGCTTTGCCTTGCGGGATCAAAAAGTTACGAGCGTAGCCAGCCTTCACTTTGACGACGTCAGCTTCAGCGCCAAGTTTTTCGATCTTTTCACGTAGGATAATTTCTGTAGTCGCCATAAATTTGTCTTTTAAAAAGGTAGTCGAACCTACGGGTCTATTGATTTAATGTCAAGATCCCAATCTGCTTATTTTTAGAAAGAATATAAGCTTACTCTGGCTCTTGCTCTCCCTCTTCTCTGGCACGAGTCTCAAACCTCATCAATTCAGGAATAAAACTTAAGGGAATAAAGCCAGTTTCACCGTTACGGTTTTTTGCTAGAACGAGCTCAGACTTGCCTGCTTCACGCTCTTTTTCCTCTTCACTTTCAGCGTAGTAAGCGGTTCGATAGAGCAAGCCAACCAAATCCGCATCCTGCTCAATCGCACCGGATTCACGAAGATCAGACATTCGAGGCGTTCCTCCACGGTTTTCCGGTCCACGGTTCAGCTGAGCCAAGATAATAACGGGCAGATTCAACTCCTTCGCCAACGCTTTAATCCCTGATGAAATCTCGGCAATCTCACGCTCACGAGCATTCTGGGCCTGCTTCGATGTCGACTTCAGTAACTGAAGGTAATCAATCGCGATGAGCTTCAACCCACCTTCCGTCTCCTTGTGACGACGTCTGGCTTTGGCTCTCAATTCGTTAATCGAAATCCCTGCCGTATCATCGACAAAAATATGAGCTGTAGAGATTTCACTCACCGCTCGGTTAATCTTTTGAATATCCGCCTTGGTGGGTTTAATCCCTTTTTGAAACTTTGATAACGCCGTTCTAGCTCTGGCAAAAATCAAACGCTGGACAATTTGCGTCGAGCTCATCTCGCAAGAGAAAACCATGGTCGGGAGCGATTGGTCCAAAGCCACATGCTCAACCAAGTTCATCATGAAGGAGGTTTTACCCATGGAAGGACGAGCCGCCACAACGAACATCTCCGTTGGCTTCAACCCACTCGTCATGCGATCCAAGACTTGATAACCCGTACTGATGCCCTGCTGCTTTTTCTCGCCTGAGACCAAAGCTCCGAACTCACTCATCACCATCTCAGCCGCTTGCTTGATGGTTAACTGATCGTTCGAATCATTCTCATTACGAATATTTAGAATCTTTTGTTCAATCCCATCGACTAAAGAGGGCACCTCTTCTTGATCATCAAAAGCGCGTTTAATCGCCTCTTCACACTCCATAATCACGGAACGTAAAATGAACTTATCTTTAACTAATTGAACGTGATAGTCGAAAAAAGCACCCGCAGCTGACGACTGCTCAATCTCTGCCAGCTTCGCCACACCGCCAATAAAATCCAGCTTGTTCCTATCTGTTAACAACTGAACCATCGAGACCTCCTCAATCGGAATCCCATTGCTATACATATAGACCAAGGTTTCGAAAACCTCCCCATGAGCTGGCAGGTAAAAGTGTGCACGGGTCACTTTCTCCTCCTCCGCCTTCGCCATATACATGACCGGATCCCTCATGATAGCACCCAGCACACTGCGTTCAGCATCAATAGCTTGAGGCATGCGTCTTTCCTGAACAGGCCTAGACTCCTCTTGAGTTTGCTGTAAATCTTGTTTTTCGGTAGAGGGGGCTTGATTTGCCATGAGCGACCTACTCAGTAGCAAAATCCAGACACTTAAAACCAGTCTTATTTACTAAAAGTCATGAAAAAATTAAAAATAATATCACTCTCTATTGAACTCTACCTTGTATATCCCCTTAAACTTTGAGACTAAATTAAGGTACTAACGTTATGGGACGCGCATTTGAATATCGGAGAGCATCAAAAGAAGCTCGTTGGGGGAAGATGTCTAAGCTTTTTCCTAAGCTAGGACGAGCCATCACCATGGCCGCTAAAGAAGGCGGACCTGATCCTGACACCAACGCCAAGCTCCGCACAGCCATCATGAACTCCAAGGCTCAAAACATGCCTAAGGACAACATTGACGCGGCTATCAAAAGAGCCACCGCAGCGGATGTGAGCGCCATGCTCGAAACCACCTTCGAAGGCAAAGGCCCTCACGGCGTCCTCGTCTACATTGACGCCGCGACTGACAACAACACGCGAACCGTTGCGAATGTTAAGTCCTATTTTAATAAAGTGGATGGTCAACTACTCACCAACGGCTCGCTGGACTTCATGTTCACTCGCAAAGCCGTCGTGGAGTTCGAACTCCCCAGCGACCAGTCCGTTGACGACATCGAACTTAATTTAATCGATTTCGGCCTAGAAGAACTCGAGGTCTTAGAACCCGACTCAGACGGCGAAGAAACACCTGTCGCAACGGCTATCGCCTACGGAGCCTTTGAAGACTTCGGTGTTTTAACCAAAGGGATCGAGGACGCAGGACTCACGCTTAAAAAAGCCAATCTGAAGCGCCTCGCAAATGACCCCAAAGAGTTCACTGATGAGCAAATCGAAAACATCGAAAAGCTCTTAGATAAGCTCGATGAAGATGAAGATGTCCAAGAGGTCTTCACCAATATCGCTTAAGCTGACCATGAGCGCTCGATTAAGAGTACTCCTTAAAGGCTAAACCGAGTAAGGCTTTCCGGGTTCCGGGATGATGATTTCTGAACCCGGGAGTCTTTTCTTAGCTTCGGCTTGCATCCACTCAGAAGCGGGCAGGTCACCATGAACTAGGAAGACTTTTTTAGCTTTAGACTCTTCTATTATATCAAGTAAGTCCTCACGGTTGGCGTGACCACTGAAGTCAAACGTCTCCAAATCACAGTCAAACACGGTGGCTGGCTTTTCACTGTCCAATTTAATCTTAGAACCTCGCTCTGTATTCTTAAGCGCATGTCCTGGGGTTTCGTGATCGGTGTAACCGACGAATAGAACCGAGTTCTTTGGATTGCTGATAAAGCCTTGAGCAAAGCTGTTGGAGAGTGTTTTTTCCGTCATCATCCCACTGGATAGTAAATAAATACAACGAGGGCTGCTGCGAATAATCCCACCCCCACGACGGCTGGCGGTCTGTAAGTTTTTAATCCTCATCAACTCTAAACGAGGGTTGGAACGGCGAGAATGTCTGCGCTGCTTATCGTAAATGATGGTCATTTTGGTACTCAACCCACCAATAATAATCGGCACATTAGGGAGATCTCCATTCAACTGATGCTTATGGATGAGCGTGACCATTTCCTGTGTTTTTCCCATGGCAAACACAGGGATGAGGACAGAACCATTACGATCCATGGTTTTATTAATTTGATCGACTAGGCGTTGCTCTTCATTGGGTCGAGTCACCGTTGGGTCCGTAGGCGTTGCGCCACGAGTGCTCTCAATAACCAAGCTGTCGATACCGTCTTGAAAGTCAAAGTCAGCCCCCTTAATCAAGGTTTGATCATGAGTTTGAATATCCCCTGTGTAGAAGAATCTCTTCCCTTCATTCTCAACCATGACTCCAGCTGAGCCCAACACATGCCCTGCATCTTGGAAGGTCAGTAAGGTTTCTTCAAAATGCCCAGCCCTCACACGTCGCCCGTAATCGACGCCAATAAAGCGGTCGACAACCTGATTCACATCGTCGTGATCAAATAAGGGGTAATCGGTGATGCCAAGCTCGGTGCGTTTTGAAAGCATCACATTAACAGAGTTGTGCAACAAAGCATCCGTCAACGCCACGCATGGCTTCGTCATGTAAGCCTTGGCTCGGTGATGCTGTTTCATCAAAATCGGCAGAGTGCCTACATGATCCAAGTGAGAGTGCGTGATGACAACCGTATCCGCGCCTTCCTCCTTGATCAATTCGTAATGAGGCACAGAATCCAACGCCTCATTTTTAGGATGCATGCCAGCATCTAGAACTATCTTGGCGTCACTGGTGGTTAATCCATAAGAATTCGCGCCTATTTCATTAGCTCGAGCTAAACTTTTAAAAATCATTAGATGAAAAAAATATAGAATGGAGCTTTCCACATTACAACTTATTTTGAGAATCCACTCATTTTAGACTAGACATTAAAGCACACTTGTTTCAATGTCACCCTCACAAAATGGCACGGTAGCTCAGTGGTAGAGCAGAGGACTCATAAGCCTTTGGTCGGGTGTTCAAATCACCTCCGTGCTACCATTTTCTTAAACCGCTGAAGTTAGACGCTTCAGCGGTTTTCTTTTAATTTTTCAAAGTAAGAACGTGATTAAAATGTGATTGTTTTTTATTTTGTTGAATGTTGTTATTATTATCCCGTACCACCCACACCCCCTACCTTCTATATGAGGGCTTCGAGATCCGTGAGGTTCACACTGAGAAAAATTTTGCTACAACGTATAGAGCTTATAGCTCTTAAAATTAAAAAACTCCCAATCAACGGTGACGGTCCTAGGAAACTAGGTGTGCCTATTGAAAGGGAGTTATGAAAGAATATGCAAACAGAAATATTAACCTTCAATCAGGGGGTGACGGGAGTCTTATTAAGCATAAGACTTACCCTAACCTGAAAGAAGGAAGTATTAATATATTTAAGGATGAGGTTAATGTCAATGATTTAAAATTCTCCTCGGCAGAAGAGGTGGAATTAAATGAATGATTTCAAAAGGCTGAGGAGTTTTTATAACATCCGAAATTGTATGCTAAATCTCAGATTTTCCTACTCATACTTCCCTCAATGAAGCTTAGACTCTAAGATGCCCTCCTTTTCTAGACAAGAGCTTGAAGATTTCATCAAACAAACGAAATAGTTATTTCCAGTCTATAGTCCATACATTAACAAGGTCAGGTTTACCATTGGAATCTAGCTGGAGAAAAGAAGTATGCTTTTTGAGGCTTTTAGGATCTGCTGCCACCTTTCCGCTATCAAGAATCACGGGTTTC
>CALLBE010000174.1 GCA_938001985.1 uncultured Verrucomicrobiales bacterium
CACATAGCCTTGAGCTTCGATCACATCACCAACCTTGAATGGTTTGAAAAGAATGATCATCACGCCACCAGCAAAGTTCTGAAGCGTGCCTGAAAGAGCCATACCCACAGCTAAACCAGCAGAACCTAAAAGAACGGTGAAGGAAGTGGCTTCAACTCCAGCAGTGTTTGCAGCGGCAATCACCACACAGATTTTTAATAGAATACTAATAATAGAAGATAAAAAACCTCTCAACGAGTCATCTTCAACTTGTTTTTTAAGCACTCCAGAGATGATCCCTGAAAGCGCTTTGACGATAATAAAACCAATGACTAAGACGAGGACACCTTGCCCGAATTTAATTAAATAAGGGTTGAGGGCGGTCAGATCAATACTGCTGAGTGAGGTTAATAGAGGTGTTTTCATAAAATGAAATGTTGAGATTTTAAAATCACACTTTTATGCCGAAATTGCAAATCAAATTCTGTTTGCTCATTAATAGAAATCTAGTTACTTTAATCGCCATGAATCCGACCCTTGGCGAAAATAAAGCAGAATCCGTAACATTGGTCATCCCCAGTCGTGTCGATTCTATTATTTTTCACAAGATACTCCGTCGGTTTTCTCACAGGCCAATTGTGCTTTTAGCCGAAGAAAACTTAACGATCTGCTCGGAGGTCATGAGAGTGATTGAAAATGCAAAGGTAGATGCCTTTGCCTTCAATCCAAAAGATGACGTTAGGAAGGTCGCTGAGAATCTCTGTCGTTCATTAGCGCCAGACACTCATGTGATTTACATTCCGCCTGCATTGCCTGTATTAAAAGGGAGTGCTTCACAGATCCCGACTTCTATTCTTCAATTCTTATGTGAGCTAGGATTGCCAGTCCTCCCTATAGGCGTTCACTACCCATTAGAGTCCACCCTCCCGACATCAGGAGAAGAAACGGAGAATCTGTTTCATATCGAGAAGCTAATTGACCCTGCTATCCTTTCGCCTTCGAAGATAAGGCAGGGCTTTTATTCCGCTATTGAGCAGTGTTTTGCTCAGCGCCCCTTCTCAAGACTTTCTCTCGGCAGTTTAATCATTAAGAGCCTGAAGGCCTCGCCAAACGGCATGATCGAAGACGGCGCGGATGATAGCACGTTGAGTTATGAGAAACTTTTGGCCATCAGCATGACCTTAGCGGGCCAGATTAAGAAACTGACTCAACAACGCCGAGTTGCCATTGTTTTACCCCCAGGAAAAGCGGGGTCGATTGCTAACATCGCTACCGTTTTGGCCAATAAGGTGCCTGTGAATCTCAACTTCACGGCGAGCACGGACTCTATCGAATCTGCGATCCGACAATCTTCCGTGGACCTCGTTTTATCAGCGTCGGCACTGGAGTCCAAAGCCCCTAACTTCCCATGGAAATTCTTTGGAAAGCCTTACCTCCTAGATCAAGAACTCCCGAAACTTAAAGGAAAGATAGGCCGGACTCTTTTACTTAATAAGCTGAGATCTGCAGACAGCTTAATTAAAGCCTATAACACGGAAAAATTCTCGGGCGAAAAAGAGGCAACTTTATTATTCACCTCCGGCTCATCCGGTGAACCCAAGGGAGTCCCTCTCAGTCATAAGAATATTGTCTCCAACATTTGTCAGCTATTTTTAAGATTGGGGCTTGAAGAGAAAAGCAACATGCTAGGGTGCTTACCTTTATTCCATTCATTCGGCCTGAGCTGGGGAATGTGGTTCCCTCTACTCACCGGACATAATTTGGTCACGTTCACCAGCCCTCTTGAGCAAAAACGCCTAGCAGAGCTCATTGACAAGCATAGCATTAAAATGCTGATTGTAACCCCGACGTTTTTACGTGGTTACTTGCGTCGAGCGGCGCCTGAGCAATTAAAATCCTTACGTTTAGTCATCACAGGAGCTGAAAAACTCCCACAAAAACTCGCAGATCAATTCGAGGATAAATTTGGGATTCGCCCTCTGGAAGGCTACGGGTTGACGGAGACCTCGCCAGGAGCTCACACCAACTTACCTCAGCAAGACCAAGACACATCCCTACCAACCAGTGTTGAAAAAAGCGTGGGGCAACCGTTTCCAGGGGTCGCTGTTGAAATCGATTCTTTAGATCAAGCTTCGAATGGAGATCCCAGACAGCCGGGTGAAATTTTATTAAAAGGCCCGAACGTCTTTAATGGCTACCTAAACAAGCCCTCTCTGAATCAAGAAATCTTGAATAATGGGTGGTTCCGCACAGGTGATATTGGGTATTTAGACGATGATGGCTACCTACACATCAGCGGACGTTTGAGTCGTTTTTCTAAAATAGCAGGCGAGATGGTGCCTCACGAAGTGGTTGAAGAGCATATCACTCAGCTATTAGGCCTCGATGATGCCGATGAGCGTTCCATTGCCATTGTTGGCGCGCCGGATGAGAAGAAGGGTGAATGTTTAATCTTATTAAGCACCGTTGACGCTCTCGTTCATGAGATCAAATTGGCTTTGCTTAAAAAAGGTATTCCGGCCATTTGGGCTCCTAAAGAGGTTTTAAAAGTAGCAGCCATTCCTATTCTCGCTTCGGGTAAATTAGATATCAAAGCTTGTAAAGGGCTGGTAGATAATCGCGAGACGGCTTAGGGCCAAGCGGCGTGAATGTGTGCGGAATGCCCCACATCTCCTGGGCCCAAGAGTTCAGTGGCTCCCATTTCTTTAAATAAACGAAGAACTCTTCGATAATAAGGGTTCTTCCAGCTAACTGGCCTATTATTAATGGTGTTAATATCAACAGCCTTGCCTTTGTAATGGCGTGATTGTCGAGAGTGACTCGCCCCCGCAATACTACTGATTCTGATTTTGTAACCACTATCCACTACCTTTTTCAAAGCACGCAAAAGTCTAATATCGAGGTGGACTAGGCCTCCGGGAGCGTTTCCGTAACGACTGACTTTTGATTTCTTCCCTTTACTCGCGTCTTCCAGATTTTCCCAAGCGCTCGCGCCATCATTAACTCGGCTGGGATGAAACCTCTGGAATCTAACATTAGGATCGTTGAGAAGCTCTCTGGCCAATCGCTGACGCTCAGTTTCTGCGAAGAGAACCGAGGACGCAAGTAGTAGAAAAAGGAGGAGGTTTTTCAAAAGCTTAAGTTTTAGGTCGTGTGCGTTTTTCTATCCAGACGGATAAGATAGCTATGTCAGCAGGTGTCACACCACTGATTCGAGCAGCTTGACCCAAAGTTTTAGGGCTGATTTCTGAAAAACGGAGCTTAGCCTCTCTCTTCAACCCATGAATGTCTTCATAGTTGAGATCCTCGGGAATATTCTTTTCTTCCTGACGCTTCATCTTATCAATCTGTCTGGATTGACGCTTGATATGGCCTTCGTATTTCAGGTCAATTTCAATCATATCCCAAAGCTCTTCACTGAATTTTGAGCGAATTTCTTCAGGCAGCTGTCTCCATTCATTATTCTTCTGACGGAACCAATGATCGAGCTTCATCGAAGCATGAGTGGTGTCTCTACAAAATTGATACCCATGGGTGAGGTCGGCTTGTTTTTGAAGAACGTTGTTAAAGCGTTCTGGAGTGATGAGGCCGGCTTTGTGTGCTTTTTCAGACAGGCGTAAATCAGCATTATCCTGTCTTAGTAATAAGCGGTATTCAGCTCGCGAGGTGAACATTCGATAAGGTTCTGTGCAGCCTTTTGTCACGAGATCATCGACCATCACGCCAATATAGGACTCTTCGCGACCTAAGTTAAAGGTGGACTCTCCAAGCACTTTCAGCGCCGCATTGGTTCCCGCGACAAGTCCTTGAGCAGCGGCTTCTTCATACCCTGAAGTTCCGTTAATTTGCCCCGCAAAGTCTAGGCCTGATATTTGCTTGGTTTCTAGCGTTGGTTGTAATTGCGTAGGTGGGCAGTAATCATACTCCACGGCGTATCCTGGGCGGATGATCTCACAATTCTCCATCCCCTTAATGGATCTTAAAAAGTTGAGCTGAACTTCATAAGGTAAAGAAGTTGAGACGCCATTTACATAAAATTCATTGGTCTGATAACCCTCTGGCTCTAGGAAAACCTGATGCCTCTCCTTGTCAGCAAAACGCACGACTTTATCCTCAATTGATGGGCAATAACGCGGGCCTGTCCCTTCGATAACACCACAGTACATGGGCGATTTATCCAAGTTTGAGCTGATGATGTCATGAGTTTCTGGATTCGTATACGTGATCCAGCAGGGGGATTGTTTTAATGAAAAGTCAGGTGATCCCCAGGAGTTTAAGGTGAAGATGTCTTGGGGTGAGGCCTTGAGGGAGGAGGGGTTAAAGCTGAAGTGAGGCGCTGGGATGTCACCATTTTGTTGATCCATTACTGAAAAATCAAGTGAGCGACCATTCAAGCGGCAAGGGGTTCCTGTTTTAAATCGATCCACTTCGAAGCCTAGCATTTTAAGCGAGTCACTCACGGTTGACACAGCATCACCCATGCGGCCTCCTTTTTCATTTTTAAGCCCAACATGCATTAAACCTCGCATGAAGGTACCCGCACTTAGCACGATTGATTTGCAATTGAAGACCAAATCCAAGCTGGTTCGTATGCCTGTTATCTGGTCGTTTTTCACCAAAATCTCAGCCACATTGCCTTGGTGCATGTCTAAGTTCTCTTGGTTTTCAATGATCCATTTGGTTCGGAACTGGTAGGCTTTTTTATCACACTGAGCACGAGGCGCGCGAACACTCGGGCCTTTTTTCGCATTCAACATTCTGAACTGAATCCCAGTGGCATCAGTATTCAAGCCCATGTGCCCACCTAAAGCATCGATTTCACGAACCATGTGGCCTTTCCCAAGCCCCCCGATGGCTGGGTTGCAAGACATCGCTCCAATGGTATCCAAATTCTGGGTCAATATAGCGGTGCGGCAACCACGCCTCGCTGCCGCTAAGGCCGCTTCGACACCCGCGTGCCCAGCACCGATAACCAGTACATCATATTCCTTTGGATAGACAAAACTCATGAATCTGAATCAATGTAATTCACTCATGAAGTTAATCAAGAAAAGAGATCGCCCCTGTTTTTTAATCCTGTTTTCGGTATTTTAAGCAGGAGGGTAGTACTCATTAAATAACTGCTGAGTGTAGGCTTCTGCCTTTTTACGGCTCCACAGGCGAATCCAAGGGTAGCGGATCATGAGGCTGACGATTAATGAAAAACGCTTGAGGAAAGAACCCTTCCATTTTCTTCCTGAGACTAACCACTCTTGGCCCAAGTACAGAATTTCACCTCTCTCACGCCAACGAAAGCTGGCTTCCACGTCTTCCATGAGCGGTTGCTTTGGAAAACCACCGGATAATTCCAGAGTCGAACGGCGAACAATCATGGTTTGGTCAC
>CALLBE010000175.1 GCA_938001985.1 uncultured Verrucomicrobiales bacterium
GTTCACTGGTTTCTGAAATTGCACGCAGTGTCGAAGCCACGGAAGATGTGGTTGAGCAACTCATTTCTAGTGCCTTTTTACCTTTAGATGGAAATGCCTATCCAGAGGTTGATCCCAATGCGTTGACTGTGGGTACTGGTATTAAAAATGGGTTGAATCGATTGACGCCTCAGATTATTCAAACGACGGCGTACTTTAAATCCCACTTCAACGGAGGCACTCCCGCGAATGTGTTTATCTCTGGTGAGCTGTCAGGTGTCTTTAATTTAAATGCTTATTTAGGGCAGGCTCTATCTGCTGAAGTACAAAACTTCAATCCAACTGCGGGGAGAGAGATCGATGCGGTGCTTGACCCTGCTTCGCATGGTTTAAGTGGTGAAAAATTAGCCGTTGTTTACGGTCTTGCGGTCCAAGAAGTGGAGACGCCAAAGTTTGATATCAAATTAACACCATCAGCTGTTAATTTGGATGCTGCGTTTGAAAAAGAAAAACCGCTATATTTTGGTCTTAGCTTTTTAATCGCTGCCGCGGCGGCTCTTGTGGCGATTGTTTTAGTCTTAAAAACGAAGGAGATAGAAACTTCTCTGGGTGGTTTGAAGTCAGATTTCGCAGAGGTTTCTCATTATCATAAAAAGATTAAAACCCTAGAAAGAGGAGATGCTAAGTTATCCAAAGAAAATCTACCCTTACTAAACAAGTATCTTCATAGAGAAAAAATGTTGAGGTTGATCAGCCAGGTCTCTCCATTATTTTCTGCAGATGAGATTTGGATGAGTAACTTCGAATTCTTGGTTAATTACTCATTTACAGGTGCTGAGCAGCAAGGTGAAGCCTTGATCACAGATGACTTATCTGAAGTGCTAGGTAATAAGTCCTTCGTAAGAGTCGATGCTGAGTCTTCGGGTAGTGGGAGGAGACGTGTTTCTAAAGAAATTAATGCCGTTAAGATTAAGGGTTTTTGGGTTAAGAATGAAGATAATCAAGATATTGTAACAAATCTTTTAAGCGAGATTGAGAAAAGTTGTGAAGATCTGACTTTGTCCTTTAAAAACCGCAGAAAGGTTCAAAAGTTGGAAAACAGCCAAGTGATCAAAAATTTGGAAAACCCAACTATAAATGCAGATCAGAAGTCCTGGGGCTTTGAGTTAATAATCCCGTTGAAAGACAGTATTAAATTATAGAGATGAAAAACAGTTTTCTTAAAAAATGGCTAATAGCTAATGTTGTATTAGTGCTTCTTGCCGCTGTCGGTATTTACGTTTTAGTTGGGGAGTATGAAAAAAGTAAAAGTGAGTATAATAAGAAAGTCTCTTCAATAGAGATGTTTGGTTCAGAAAAGATATACCCTAATGCGATTAACTTTGATCTAAAACAGGATCAGCTTAATGAAAATAAGCGCAAGTTAGGCGAAGTGAATAAGGACTTTGCTCTTTACGCAAAGGGGAGTGAGGTTAAGCGAAACTTTACTGCTTTTTTTGAGGGGCAGATCAAAGCCATTAAGTCCTACTTAACTGAAAAAGAGGTTAAGTATGACCAGGCCTTATTGTTTGGTTTTGAAGATTACGCTAACCAAGCGGTTAAAAATGAAGCGAAGGATGATGTTAGCTATTGTCTTCAAGGTATTGAATGGTTTTTCAAGCTGACGGGTGACGTTGGCATTGATGAGGTATTAAGCGTGAGTCGCCAGCCTTTTGATTTTGAAATAAAAAATAAAAAAAGAAGGAGTAAATCAAATCTTTCAACTTACCGCTTTGAGATTGTTTTGAAATCAAAAGAGGCTGAAATTAGAGAGCTAATGAATAAGCTGATTTCAGATAAAGGCTTTTTTGTGAATATCGCTTCCTATAAGTTACAGTCTTCATTGAAAAATCCTGTTGATTTCAGTTCTGAAGAGACTTCCATTAAGCGTTCAAGGTCTTTTGATAATGTAGACTCTGCTATAATTGAGGATCAAGTTGATATCATCAAGGTTTTGGGTGATGAGGATTTATATTTAGCCCTAGAACTTGAATTTGTTAGAATTAAATAAATGAAGAATTTTAAAAATATATCAATAGCGGTTACAGCTCTCTTGGTTTTAGTGGCTGGCTATTTTGCCTATACATTGATGGATAAAAACTACACTGAACTCAGATTAGAAGAAGCTCGGACCAAGGTAAATAAAACGGAAGTCACCAAGGCTCTGAGCGAGGTTCTTAATGGTCTTAATGATCCAACATCATGGACGGTTGGAGAATCGGGAATGTATGAGGTCAAGTATTTTGGGTCAGTTCCTCTTTATCGTTATTTTGATAAGTTGGTGAATGTATTAGAGATTGAGCCTGTTTTTGAGGATATCCCAAATAGCTGGTTCGTTGTTAATGGGCTCGAGATTTCAAGCAAGGGCATTTTATCTCAAGACCAGGATGGGGACGGCTTCTCTAATAAAGAAGAATTTTTCAGTGAGTCTAATCCTAATGATGTAACCTCCATGCCTGATCTTATTAACAAGCTTGAGGTGAGCCATGTGGTTGAAGAGGAGTGGTTGCTCTCTGTTGTCTCGGAAGACGGCAAAGGGGGGTATAAGTTTAGCCTTAAAAATGAAGAGTTTCCTAAAGGGACTCGCTCAAAAAAGATGTATCAAGCCGGCGATATTATTTTCCCAAAACTGTTAAAGGACCGTTTATTGCTAAAGAAAGTCAGAGCTGTTGAAGTTGAGAGATTCGGCGTTAAGGTTGAGCAGGAGGTCTTTGAGATCGAAGATCGATTGCTAGGTGCGACATTTGAGATTCCTCGTAGAATTCGCAGAAGTGATGAAGATAAATATAGAAGAAAGGATCAGCTTGTCTCGATCTTCCTTAATTTGCCAGAGCATAACCAAACTATTAAAGAGTTGAGAATAGGGCAAGAGTTTGCACTGCCTATTGATTCTGAAACAAAAAGTTATAAGCTGATTTCAGTCGATAAGAAGTCGGTCAATTTTGAAGTTTCCTTCCAAGCCAAAGATAAAACCTACATTAAGAACTTTGACTTTTAACTTGTGATTATTTCCCAAACCCATTAGATAAATTAATTAATTAAATCCATGAAACCATTAAAACTTAGCATTTCACTGGCTTTTGCTCTTCTGAGTGTGTCTCAAGCCCATCATACAGGAGGGCATAAATCACAGCTTTTGCAGAAAGAGTTAGCTCGTAGGCAAGCTGCTTTAGGCGATGCAAAACAACTTGAGCTAGAAGGTGATAAATTAAGTAAGAAAGGTGAGGTTGCTGCCGCTTATGCAAAATATAAAGCTGCCTATGACCTGATGCCAACTGCTCCGGCGACTTTAGAGAGTAAGGGAGAGGTTAAGAAGAAGCTTGATTTGTATAAGTCTAAGTACGCTTCTTTGTTGATTGAAGAGGGTGATGTGGTTGCTGCTAAAAGCCTAGTTGAGACTCTTGTTGATGATGAACAAGCAACAAAGGGTAATGTAAAGAAGGGTGAAAAAGTTCTTCGTGTTTTAGAAAAAACCAACCCGGCAATAACGCCACAGTTCTTTAAAGATCAGGTTGAAATTGAGAAGTTATTAAAGAAAGGAGCCGGTTATTTAGATTTAGGTCTAGAAGATAAGGCTCTAGATACTTATGAGCAGGTTTTAGCGATTGACCCTTACAATAAGAAAGCTCGTAAAGGGATGCTTAAGGCTTCTCAGAGAAAAGGTAGCTATTTCGAAGGCGCTAGAAAAGAAGCGAGAACTTATGCACTGGCTGAAGTTGCTAAGGAGTGGGAGCGCGAATTGAAAGTTGATCAAGTTGCTGAGAGTTCTGAAGGTGAGGCTCTAGCTGGTGGTAATTCACAAGCTCTTTCTTTAAAGAAAAAGGCACAGAATATCATTATTCCAAATGTAGATTTTCAAGGCGAAACACTTGAAGATGCTTTAGATTTTATTCGCTTAAGATCGAGAGAACTTGATCCAGCTTTGGAAGGTATCAATATCGTTATCGAGGATGTTAATCAGAAAGATGAGAACGGTGAGGTTATTGGTAAAGTAAATGAGCAAGAGATCAGTTCACTTCGCTTGAGTAATGTTAAAGTTTCTGACCTGATTAAAGTCCTTGCGACACAATTTGGTCTTTACCCTCAGTATGATGATTTTGCGGTAAGATTGGTTGACGGTAAGACTCAACTTTTTACAAGAACGTTTAGAATTGATAGCAATTTTAAAGATAGCTTGGATAGTGGTGGCGATAGCGCTGCTTCTTCAGATCCATTTGCAGCAAGTACGGGTGGTGGTTTGTCGCCTAAGAAAAGCGTAAAAGAGCTTTTGGCCGGTAAAGGTGTTACTTTCTCTGTAGGTGAGTCTGCGTCGATTTTTGGTAGCAGCCGCTTAGTAGTTCGAGGTACTTCACAAACATTAGATTTGGTTGAGGTTATTGTTGAGCAGTCCCAAAAAGGAGCACCTAAGCAAGTGATGATCAAGAGTAAGTTTATTGAAGTGGAGCAAAATAACCTAGATGAGCTAGGGTTTGACTGGTCGCTTTCCCCATTAAGGTATGACGGCGGCACAACCGTTGCTGGCGGGGGAGCCTTTAATTCGTTGAC
>CALLBE010000176.1 GCA_938001985.1 uncultured Verrucomicrobiales bacterium
AGGTGGCCAGAGGAACGTTAGTAAGCCACACAAGGATGACCGCCAGCACCTTCCACGCCACGAGGGAGCTTTATAGCGCAAGCCGCCCTCTGACCGTTTGGTCAGTGGGCAACAACGGATAACGGCTGTGTCACCAAAGCCGCCTTGTGATAGAGAGGTTACTACGCCCCACACCTTGCTATTGCGAAGTGCATACGTAAAATGCCACAGATAAACGCACTCAGTCAATATTTTCCGAGAAAGAGCTACTAATCTAAATAAGGAGGATTCCTAAACTTTAAAATTTCACTGATACGCATTTGTGTATAGGTTTCTGCATGTCAAAAATTTCTATTTTCATAAGCCATGCATCAGAAGACAAAGATGAAATTGCTCGCCCTTTAGCTGAAGCTTTGAAGGACATACCAGAATATGAAGTCTGGTATGATGAATATTCCCTAACACTAGGTGATAGCTTGCGAGAAAAAATTGATGAAGGATTGTCTAAATGTGATTACGGAGTAGTCATTCTGAGCGATAATTTTTTCTCCAAATCTTGGACTCAACTGGAGCTTGATGGCCTATTTGCTTTGCAAACAACAAATAGAAAAGTTATTTTGCCAATTTGGCATAAAATAGATCGTGATCGGATTCAGTCATACTCACCGATACTAGCTGGTAGAATGGGGGTTAGCACAACAGAAGGAATTTCATCCATCGTCAATGCTATATCAACTGCCACTGGAGCAACTCAAACGCTTGCAGAAATAACCCAAACAGATAGTTTGTTAGATAGCTTTATTGCTTCAGATAATGAGGTGACAGTCGCTAACCATCACAGAAGCACGTTACTTTCAGCAAGAGGTGTTAAATTAGCAGAAGAATCTGCAAATGCGATTAAGTTGGGAGTTTTAGATAGATTAGATTCTGTCCAAAAGAACGTTTCTAATTATAGATTTGAGGTCAAGCATCCCCGAGAGCAGATTTTTGGACATCAAAGTTTTAATGTTCGGCTACCATGGTCTTTAATATTCAACTTTGAGTTTGTAAATACGGTTAGTAATTCAGCCGAGTATGCCATATTAGAGATTAGTCTCATAAAGGAGTTATCTAGAGAGTGGCCTAAACAGCCTGAATACAAAATAATTAATCAAGAGGAGGTTAAACCTTTTTATCCAAAAGGTGATAAAGTTTTGTGGAGAGCTAGAAAAGATTATCTAGAACAAGACATTGTTGAGATGTCAATCAGGATGATTTTGGAGAGAATACAAGAAGAGCAGAAGAAAGTGATTTAAAGAGGTTTGAGTTTTTACTCTTAAAAAACTAGATTAAATTATACGATAACAATGTAAATATAATGTATTGGGTGAATCTTTAATTTCTCTCATGTATCTGGGCGCATAGAGAGAGAAAATAAAATCGCCACCAGAAAGCCAGCACCACCCCACTACTGGCCTACCCTCAAAAATAATGGATTCCTTTAATATGGGGGGGGAGGGGGTATAAAAACTTTTCGCCACCTCTTTGAAAGTGAGCGAAAAAAACGCTAAAAACTTCCCTCATTCGCATCGCCACAATTAGACTTATTCTAACTAGCTTGCCATTTGTTGCCTTTTCTTGACTACCGCCTCTCTATAACTAGTTCCCTTTTCTTCGCTTTTTGGGAAGTTTCGCCCTCAAATCGCCTTCAATACAATTTCAACTAGCTTGCCATTTATCAGCTCTCCATCAAGGAGTGAGGAATAGTGTTCGTATGCTACCCTAAAGAATGGAACGACGAATCGACTATCTTGGACTACCAAATTTAAGACATAAAAAGAGCACTCAATATCGAGATCATTGGCTCATTGAAGCGGATTTAATCATCAATCGATCTCGGTTGAAATGTCCTTGCTGTAAAGCGCAGGAGGAAGGCTAAAAAGAAATCTCTGTTACAACTCATGTTACAAGTTTGAATTCGCAACTCCTTAATTTCTGGATTAATCCCTTATAAAATAAGGATTTGTAAAAATGGCGGACAGTGAGGGATTCGAACCCTCGGAGACATTGCTGCCTCACACGCTTTCCAAGCGTGCGCATTCGACCACTCTGCCAACTGTCCTAAATTACTAACTTTAATCAAAATCTCAGAAAATGAGAAGGACTTGTGCGGTTAGCACAAGCCCTTCAGATGGTGGGCAGAGCTGGATTCGAACCAGCGTACACATACGTGAGCAGATTTACAGTCTGCCGCCTTTAACCACTCGGCCATCTACCCTTTTCTGGAATCGACAATAAGTCGACAGCCTTTGTAGGGGATAATGGTCCTGTCTGGCAACTTTTTTTTCTTATTTAGGGCGTTTTTTTTACTTCAACGTCCGTCCACCCACTTTTCAACACCACCAGTCATCATCATCACTGCTTTCCTCAAGGGTAAAAACCCTCGGTATCTCTCCACACCTATATATCTATACATCTATATGCCTAGAAGTCTCCCCCATCCAGTCTTGGCCGTCGAATCATACGGCGTCCTTACGTTTGATAATAAAACCCAGCAGCGTCTTTCATGACTCGCCCCTCCAGCTCCAACTCCGTCAACTGGGATAGAATTGACTGAATCGGTTCGTCCAATTGCTCGGCGAGCTCTTCTGGTGAGGACGGGCTGGATAAATACCTTAGAAGACCTTGCTTGTCTCGATGTTCTGGGTGGGGTGAGCCGGGTGAGCGGGCCGAGTGATTCAAGCTTTCTGAGCCTGCAATCGCCTGTGAGGCGGAGCTAATCTTTGGCTTTGAGAACCAGTTTTCATCCTGAAGAATATCTTGAGCGGATGTGATCAAGGTCGCGCCCTCTCGAATGAGTTGATGGCACCCTGCCGAATGCGCTCGGTTAACCTGCCCCGGGATGGCGTAAACGTTCTTCCCTCGTTCGGCTGCCATATTAGCGGTGATTAAGGACCCAGACTTCACTGGGGATTCGGTGACGACCAGCGACTTAACCCAAGAGGCG
>CALLBE010000177.1 GCA_938001985.1 uncultured Verrucomicrobiales bacterium
GATAACTTAGGTGGCATCACTTGTGAGTTTGGTCCTAAAGACGCTCCCAAGGTATTGGTTTGCAGCCATCAAGATGAAGTTGGCTTTCGCATTCAACACATCACACCTGATGGCTTTTTACATTTTTTACCCGTAGGCGGATGGTGGGAGCACACCCTACTTTCCCAAAAAGTTTCTATTCGCACTTCAGAGGGCCACTTTTACTCAGGCATCATTGGCTCAAAGCCTGTTCACTTTTTTAAGTCCAGCACAACGTAAAAGCCTCATGCCCATGGACTCTATGTTTATCGACATTGGAGCCACCAGCAAGGCTCAGGTTGAGCAGGAATTTAACATTCAAATAGGCGATCCGATCACGCCTCGAGTTGAGTTCGAACGCTTCCCCAATGATCGCTACGTATCCAAAGCTTTTGACAACCGCGTCGGAGTCGCTGCGATGATTGAAGTCGGTAGAAACCTCTCAACAATTGAAAAAGATCTGCCCGTTCGTCTTGTCTTAGGAGCCACCGTTCAAGAAGAAGTTGGACTGCGAGGTGCTCGAGTCATGGCTCAGCGAATCGCTCCCGATTATGCCATTATTTTAGAAGGGCCTCCAGCAGATGACACCCCAGGTTTCAACCCCGATTTGGTTCAAGGAGGGATTGGCCGAGGCTGTCAAATTAGACTTCAAGACCGCAGCGCTATCCTAGACCCAAAACTCTCAAATAACGTGGTTCAATTAGCCAAGGAGAAGGCTATTAACTTACAAATTGCGATGCGAAACGGTGGAGGCACTGACGCTGGTGCGGTTCACCAATCAGGTCATGGCGTTCCTTGCGTAGCTTTCGGAGTTCCCTCTCGTTATATCCACACTCATCACAGCATGATTGATATTCGTGACTACCAAGAGATGATTCGATTAACGACAGAAAGTATTCTTAACTTTCCAAGCTTAATTGACCCAAACACTTTTTAAATAAGGCTCTCCCGTATACTCTGGAGGCATCCCCACGGACTTAACCTTAAAGCGGTGAGGCACATTGGCTTTGATTTGAGTTAAGAAATCACGCTCACTCAACTGTCGGCAATTGGTACAGCAAAGCAACCAGCCGTCTTCGGACAAACACTCCATGGCCAGTGAAACCAATTCACCATAGTTTTTTTGAACTGAGAAAACCTGCCCCTCTTTGGTTCGTGAAAAAGTAGGTGGATCTAATATTATCCCTTCAAATTGACGCCCTTTTTTAGCAAAACGCTTGAGCCAATGGAAGGTATCACCCTTGCAGAAAAAATGCTCCTCGGGTTCCATATCATTGGCCTTAAAGTTTTCCTTCGCCCAATCTAAATAAGGCTGTGACAAATCCAAAGTCGTCGTCACCGCGCCTTCCGTAGCCGCACAAACTGAAAAACCTCCCGTGTAGGCAAACGTATTCAGAATTCGCTGCGGTTTGCCTGTAGAAGTCTTTGCTTTAATTCGACTGATCACCTCCAAACGGTTCAGTCGCTGATCTAAAAAAATCCCCTGTGAATAGCCCGCGTCAAAACGAATGATAAAGCGCACCCCATTCTCCTCAACAATAAAAGGGGCCTCATAACTCTCACCAGCACAGTAATGAGGCGATTCTTTCTGCGTTTGAGAAAGGTGTTTCCAGTAAACCGTCTTATCAACACTCGCCAAGGCTTCGCGCCACGACTCCGTTAGTAGATCTCCTTTGGTTTGAACAATCCAAGACTGATCATAAACATCAATCTCAACTTGAGAAAACTGCTCACCATCTAAAAGCCGATAAGCGTTGGTATCTGAAGGAATCAAGCTTTTGCGAGCTTGATTCGCCTGACTTAACAACTCCTTAATCTGCTGGGTATTCAAGGGTTCAATTACTTGATTTGCAGCAACATTTGAGCATTTGTTGGGAACTTTTTAATAAAGAACAACAAGCGCTCAATTGCATCTATTTCACGAGAACCCGCGAGTCCTCGACGAAGCTTAGAAATCTTTTCCAATTGATGCTCAGGCAGTAAGAGCTCGTCTCGACGTGTACCTGATTTAAAAATATCAATCGCTGGATACACATATTGCTCAGCAATACGTCTGTCCAAAACAAGCTCCATGTTGCCAGTTCCTTTAAACTCTTGGAAAATAGCCTCATCCGCTTTCGAATTCGTCTGTATAAGCGCCGTTGCCAAAATCGTTAAAGACCCCGCCTCTCGAGTATTACGAGCGGCAGCAAAAAGTCTTCTAGGAACTTCCAACGCACCTGCAGCAAGACCACCAGATTGATAACCTCTCCCCTTATTATTACGGCTAGAGCTCTTCTGGTTATTATAGGCACGCGCCAATCGGGTGATTGAATCCATCAGGACAAAAACATCCTTCCCTGCCTCAACCAATCGCTTAGATCGCTCAATACAGAGCTCGGCCACTCGGCAATGGTTACGGGCACCTGAATCGTTCGAACTTGAGTAAATCTCAGCATTTGGAAGCTTACGTTTGAAATCAGTCACCTCTTCTGGACGCTCATCAACAAGCAGAATAATCAAGTGAATATCTTCACTATAATTCTCCATCAACCCTTGCGCAACATTAAGCAAGAGCGTTGTTTTACCAGCTCTAGGTGGGGCAACAATTAAACCACGTTGACCACGGCCAACCGGAGCAACCATGTCTAAAACTCGAGTGGTGTAGACACTCTCTTCGGTCTCGAATGAAATTCTACGATTCGGGTTCACTGCCTTTAAATCTTCAAAAACAGGCAAAACTCTCGCCTCCTCTGGCGTTTGATCATTAATGGAATCAATGGACACCATCTGTATCCCCTTAGGACCTTGCTTAGCCTTGCCTTTCACCCAAACACAGGCACGCAATTGGTTTTTTCTAATCAAGTCTGGTGGAACAAAAATATCATCACTGGCTTGTGTGAAGCCCTTAGCCGACACGCGCAGGAATCCGAAGCCTTTAGTCGCCGTCTCTAGCAAGCCTTCGACTTCAATCTCAGGCCCTGTTAGCTCAATAGGTTTATTCGGCTTATTTGGTTTCTTTTTCTTGTGCTTAAAATCTCGATTCTTCTTATAAGAACCTCTCTCTTCTGAAGATGACTTCTCGTCTCGACCTTCTTTGCGAGCTAATTCTGTCGGCACTGGTTTAGAAAAATCAATAGCCTCACTTTGAGTCGACTCTTCTTTCGCCGCTCTTCTAGCAGCCGTTTTTTTAGAAGCGCTTTTTTTACGAGCACTCTTCTTTTTAGCTGTTTTTTTTGCCTGGGTATTAGGCATTTTTTTAGCCGTCTTTTCTTCTAAAGATGGCTCTCTATGTTCGAGTTCCTCGCTCATTCGTTTTTGGGATGAAACGTCTTAAAACTTTAATATTAGCTAATATCAGATAGCTAAAGAAATCTTAAGAACACGACAGTCTATTAAAATATAAGTCTAAATAATGTAGCTAATAAAATTCAACTAATCACTAAAAGAGACAATTAATAAATGTCTAACTAGCAATGGTTGTAATCTGTATCATTTGCTCTGGCAATGCCTTTTTCTAAAAAATGTTCCTCAGGCTATTTCATTCCACCTACATCCAGTTATTTTTATTGGCTTTTGAACAGAAATAGGCTTTCATCAACCCAGAGATGAGTCATATCGCAATTGCCATTGACGGCCCAGCAGCCTCGGGAAAAAGCACCCTAGCCAAGGGGTTAGCCAAAGAGTTAAATCTCGTCATGGTGGACTCAGGAGCCATGTACCGAGCGGTTGCGCTTGCCTGCCAAAATAGCGAAATCGACCTTGAGGATGAAGCCGCCGTTCTCAAGGCCTTTCAAGAGAGCAATATCACCTTTGGGGTTCATGAAAACCGCTCCTCAGTTGAGCTAGATGGTAAAATCTTAACCCAAGAACTCCGAACAGAAGCAATTAATAGCAAAGTCTCTGCGGTTGCTAAATTAAGCAAAGTTCGTGAATTTCTAGTGGCCAAGCAACGAGCTTATTTAAAAGAAAGCAATGTCGTCATGGAAGGCAGAGATATCGGAACCGTTGTTTTCTCCGACACCCCTTTCAAACTCTTCTTGCAAGCCAGTACAGAAATCAGGCAATCAAGAAGGAACGCTGAGGGCATCCAAGACTCTATCGCCCAACGAGACGCCGCCGACTCAACTCGCAAAGCCTCCCCACTCAAACCCGCAAAGGACGCAATCATTCTACAAGTCGACAACCTAGACGTGGATGGCGTTCGCGCAGAAGCGATTAAAATCCTAACTCAACAAGGACTCTCACTTTAAGATTATGAAAGAAACTAAATGGACCGTTTTATACTGGTTAATTCACCACCTCGGTAAGCTATACTGCCGCATCGCCTTTAACCTAAAGGTGATTGGAAAAGAAAACCTAGTGGAGACAGAGCCCACCTTGATCATCTCGAACCATGAAGGCTACCTAGACCCTCCCATCATCTCATTTGCCTTCACTCGCCCTATTGTTTTCCTAGCCAGGAAAACACTTTTTAAAGGCTGGTTAAAACCCATCATCTCAAACTTAAACGCCTTCCCTGTTGATCAGGACAATCCAGACATGGGGGCATTAAAGCGCATCATTAAAAAAATTAAAGAAGGCGGGCGCGTCCTCGTCTTCCCAGAAGGCACAAGAACCCACTCCGGAACCATGGGAGAAGGCCAAGCAGGTGTTGGCTTGATTGCGGCAAAAGCAAAAGCAAAAATCCAACCCATCTACATCAAAGGCTCTTATGAAACATGGCCCAAAGGCGGAAAGTTCAATCCCTGCCCCATCACCGTTGTTATTGGCGAAGCCTTCGAAGTCCCTGATGAACTCAAAGGCAGCAAATCAAAAAC
>CALLBE010000178.1 GCA_938001985.1 uncultured Verrucomicrobiales bacterium
TGTTTCAAACCCAAAGCTGATTTGCTCATTAGAGACCTCATAACCAACACCTGCCGGGAGGTCTTGATCAAATGAGCTCTTCTGAATATTGGCGTAGTATTGGCTTTCTCCAGCGGAATCTGTCGTGCTTATTTTAGAAGAGATCGAGTCAAAGCTTCCTCTTTCTTGTGAAAACTTAAGACTTTTTCTCCCTTTATTAAAGTCATTAGCAATACCAATCACGCCGCCAATTGCGCCACTGCCATGAGTTGTGCCTTGAGCACCTGAAGCGACTTCTAAATAATCATGGTTGCTTAAAGTGAGGTTACCTAAAAGATTGCCAGCAAGCCCTCCAGTCACGGTGTCTGAGACTCTAACGCCATCACCGGTGACTTGGGTGTAGCGAGTGGGGAGGCCGCGGATAATGAAGGTGCCTGTTTGGCCTTCTTGCCCTGCGGTTGAGGTGGAAATCACGCCTGGGATAAAATTCAGTGCGTCTTGTAAGCGATCAGTTTGTTGTAATTCCAGATCTTCTGAACTGAGTTGGTGTAGAGGCGTGATGGCTCCTGTTGAGTTGAATAAGCGCGAAGCGGTTAACTCGATAACGTCAGCCTCATCTTCATTCTCAAAAGAGTGTGAGGTTTCCCCGATAGATAAGCCTGGCGCCATAATAGCCCAAGCAATTACTTTATAGTGTTTTTTCATTTGTCTGATGGTGATTCTGTTTTTCGCAGAAAATTCATCGAATTAGTGGCTGGCAGTCGGACTTATCGTGAAATTGCTTTCAGAATTACCGTGGCGAAACCGTTCTGGATTTTAACCAGATTCCCCATCTATTTCTTGCCTCTTGAGAGGCCTCCCCTAATTTCTCCCGTGAGAGAGCTTGCACGTTTATTCATACGGGAAGAATTGTCGAGCTATATTTGATTGTTAAATTAAAGGAGCTGGTCGTTTAGATAACAAAAAATATGGGTCCATGTGGATGGTTCTAAGGGTTTTGTTTCAAGAGGGGGAGTGGCTAATCTTTTTAGTTTCCCTTTTTTAGGTTGTCAGAAGTGGGGCACTCGTCCTTTACTGGCACATGTTAAAAATTCTTTTAGGTTTTTTATTACTTACAAATTTTACTCTGATGGCTCAAAACACACCGAAAAAAGAGGCCAAGGGGCTGTATCGTCATGTTGTTCTTTTTGGATTTAAAGAAGGAGTTTCTGCTGAAGCGATTGCGGAAATTGAAGAGGCCTTCGCTCAATTACCATCAAAGATAGATACAATCATTGACTATGAATGGGGGCTCAACGTGAGTCCTGAGGGCTTGGATCAGGGGCATACACATTGTTTTTTAGTGACGTTTAAAGACAAAAAAGGCTTGGAAGTCTACATTCCTCACGAGGCTCACCAAGACTTTGTGAAAAAATTGAAGCCGATCTTAGCGAAGGTCACTGTGATTGATTATATCGCACAGTAGATTATAGCAGGCTTCTTTTAGTCTTTTTGATGTTCTGATTAAGTAGACCTACCTTGAGGTAAGTTTTTTAGTTGACTGATTCGTATTTTTTTCTAATTGTTTTTTAAAACCAACCTATTGATAGGTTGGTTTGTGGGGAGAAAAAGAAACTATGAGTAAATCAGCAATTATTGTCGGCGGTTCAACAGGAATGGGTTTGGATACAGCAAAGCGTTTGGCAGCACGTGGAGTGTCTGTCATGATTATTGGGCGTGATCAGTCAAAGCTGGATTCAGCTGCGGTTGAAATCAAAGAGGCTGGCGCTCCTGAGGTGAAGACGAGGTCATTGGATCTTTATGACACGGAGGCGGTGGATGCTTTCATTGCTGAGTTGGCGGCTTGCACGGAGTGTGGTCCTGATTATTTGGTGAATTCGGCCGGTTATTTCTCTCCAGCTCCATTCTTAGAGCACAGTCGTGAGAATTACGCTCAGTATTTAGATCTCAACGAGTCCACTTTTTTCATCACTCAAGCGGTGGCTAAAAAAATGGCAAAAAGGGGTTCGGGTAGTATTGTGAATATTGGTTCGATGTGGGCTAAGCAAGCGGTCAAGGCGACGCCATCTTCGGCGTACTCCATGGCTAAGGCTGGGATGCATGCGATGACTCAGCACTTGGCGATGGAGTTGGCTGATAGTGGGATTCGTGTGAACGCGGTTTCTCCTGCCGTTGTTGAAACCCCTATTTATGGGGCTTTTATCCCACCTGCAGATATCCATGAGTCGCTTAAAGGGTTTAACGCGTTTCACCCGATTGGACGTGTTGGACAGCCGGCAGATGTGGGGGCTGTGATTGACTTTTTACTAAGCGATGGGGCTGGTTGGGTTACGGGGGCTATTTGGGATGTTGATGGAGGAGTCATGGCTGGCCGGAACTAGATTTGATTTCGAGTGCCAGTTGGTAATTTCTGGTCTAGAAAGGCATGCTGCGAGGCAGGGTGCTTTTTTATTTTTAAAAACAGAATGATAGTGAGTGATGTACGCGATGAAGTGACCGATGACAGTAGCTTGGGGGAAAAATGAGGTTAAATTGACTTTCTTCTTTTAACTTGTGGCTGGGTTTAGTTACGTTTTTCTCAATGAAAATAGTTGTAGCGTATTCAGGTGGTTTAGATACTTCAGTTATCCTCCATTGGCTTAAGGATAAGTACGATGCTGAGGTGATTGCTTATTGTGCTGATGTTGGTCAGGATGAAGAGTTGGACGGGCTTGAGGAGAAGGCCTTGGCGACAGGGGCTTCAAAGTGCTACATCGGTGATGTTAAAGAGGATTTTGCCGCTAATTATATTTACCCAATGTTCCGTGCAAATGCGGTTTATGAAGGGCGTTATTTACTAGGAACCTCTATTGCTAGACCTTGTATTTCAAAGGGGATTGTTGATGTTGCATTGGCTGAAGGTGCGGATGCGATTGCTCACGGAGCAACGGGCAAGGGGAATGATCAGGTTCGTTTTGAGCTTTCTGTTGCGGCTTTGGCGCCTCAGCTTCAGATGATTGCACCATGGAGAATGGATGAGTTCAGAGCTCAATTCCCAGGTCGTGCTGAGATGATTGAATACGCGGAAGCTAATAATATCCCAGTGAAAGCGAGCAAGGCGAAGTCTTATTCAACTGATCGTAATTTATTGCACATTTCTTTCGAGGCTGGCGATCTTGAAGAGCCATGGAGTGATGCTACCGATCCTGAAAATAAAGACCTTTATGTTTTATCAACTCCAGTGGAAGAGGCCCCAGATAAGGCTGAGTATCTTTCATGCCTTTTCGAAAAAGGCGATATCGTAGGTCTTAAGAATAATCGCTTGGAGTCTATCATGACTGATTTGGGTGATGTGAAGGCTGAGG
>CALLBE010000179.1 GCA_938001985.1 uncultured Verrucomicrobiales bacterium
GCAAGGAGGCCAATGTTTTAATCCCCATAAAACGTTGGATATCTCTCGACGCCAATAAAACACGCTTAATGTTCGGTCCATGGCTTTTTGTAATCAAACCGATACGCTCACTGTACTCATCCGCCTCAGCAATCATGAAGATCGCGAGAACAAGAACGACAAAGCTCGTTCCTAAAAAGCTAGTCACAGAACCTAAAACCCCAGTACTCACCGTCCACAACTCCTTCATGTCAACAATGTTCAAAATTTGGTCAATTTCGCGTACCAACGTCCTCATTAAACTCGCTGTTCCATCTTGATACTGCTGGATCTCAAGTGAAATATCCTCATTCCCCATGGAGGTCAAAAACAACTTCAAGCTCTCCGTCGCCATGCCAATTTGATCTGAAATCAAATTATAATAAGTAGAACTCCATTTTCCCTGAAGGTCTCCGAGCAATGCAAATGAAATCAAGGTCAAACCTAGCAAAAAGGCCACATCTATTAGAATAGTTAAAGTCACCGCCAAGACCTTCGGAACTTTTCGATTAATCATGTAGGAAGTCATCGGATAACTCACCGTGGCTATGAAAAACGCCAGCATAATGGGGATCAAAACCGCTTGAGCAGCTTTCAAGCCCGCAATGATAACGATAAAAGCGCCAATAATATAGAGAAAGTTCCCTGATGGCTTATGGGTGGATAGGTTTTTACTCATTAAAAGGCGTACTAAATAGTGGTTTTCTAATCACTTAAATACTTTAATTTTGGGATAACAACCAGATGTATTTTAAAGTATTTTTAAACATTAATTAAAACACCCTCACCTGTCTTTTCTCTCTCTAAACTACTTAGTAAGACAGACCTCTTACCTTTATAAAAATAAAAAAGAGCGCCAATAGTGGCGCTCTTGCTTTTTATAAGATGAGTAATCTCTAATTACATCATACCACCCATGCCGCCGTGGTCGTGACCATGATCAGCACCTGCAGCCGCTGGCTCAGGGATGTCTGTAATTAGAACCTCTGTCGTGAGAAGAAGTCCTGAGATAGACGCTGCGTTTTGAAGCGCTGAGCGTGTTACTTTAGTTGGATCAACAACACCTGCTTCGATCAAGTCAACGTACTCTTCTGTTTTCGCGTTGTAGCCAATGTTGCCTTCTTTCGCTTTAACATTCGCTACGATCACAGCGCCTTCTTGGCCTGAGTTCTCAACGATTTGACGAAGTGGAGCTTCTACAGCACGACGAACGATTTCAGCACCTGTTGCTTCATCACCCACTAATGAAAGTGAATCAATTGCAGATTGAGCGCGAAGTAACGCCGTACCACCACCGGCTACGATACCTTCTTCAACCGCTGCGCGGGTTGCGTGTAAGGCATCTTCAACACGGTCTTTCTTCTCCTTCATCTCAGTTTCAGTCGCGGCACCAATATTGATGACAGCTACACCACCTGCTAATTTTGCAAGACGCTCTTGAAGTTTTTCCTTATCGTAATCTGAAGTGGTTTCTTCGATTTGACGGCGAATGATTCCCACACGGCCTTGGATCTCTTCTGAAGCACCTTTACCTTCAACAATGGTTGTATTGTCTTTTGTGATGGTGATACGAGTCGCTTCACCAAGGTCATCGATCTCAAGGTCTTCAAGCTTGATACCCAACTCTTCAGTTACGCATTTACCACCTGTAAGCGTTGCGATGTCTTCAAGCATCGCTTTACGACGGTCACCGAAACCTGGAGCTTTAACAGCTGCCACGTTGAGTGTGCCACGAAGTTTGTTCACAACGAGTGTTGTCAACGCTTCACCTTCTACGTCTTCAGCGATGATTAAGAAAGGACGGCCTGTTTTTGCCACTTTCTCAAGAAGAGGAAGCATGTCCTTAAGGTTAGAGATCTTCTTCTCGTGAATAAGAACAAGAGGGTTGTCTAGGTTAGCCTCAAGTGTCTCTGTATTTGTTGAGAAGTAAGGAGAAAGGTAACCTTTATCAAATTGCATACCTTCAACCACGTCTAGTGTTGTCTCGATGCCTTTAGCTTCTTCAACAGTGATCGTTCCGTCTTTGCCTACTTTGTCCATTGCTTCTGCAATGATGTTACCGATTTCGGTATCCCAGTTCGCAGAAACCGTAGCCACTTGTGCAATCTCTTTGCTGTCTGAAACTTGCTTAGAGATGGCTTTAAGACCACCTACGATTGCTTCAGATGCGGCAAGAATACCACGTTGTAGTGAGATTGGGTTCGCTCCAGCGGTTACGTTGCGAAGACCTTCTCTGTAGATGGCTTCAGCAAGTACGGTTGCTGTGGTTGTTCCGTCACCCGCTACATCATTTGTTTTTGATGAAACTTCACGAACCAACTGAGCACCCATGTTCTCATAAGCGTCTTCAAGTTCGATCTCTTTAGCAACGGTTACACCGTCTTTTGTGATTGCTGGAGAGCCAAACTTTTTGTCTAAAATAACGTTACGTCCTGATGGGCCTAATGTTGATTTAACCGCTCTTGCGATAATTGTTACACCGTCAAGTAACTTGTGACGTGCTTCTTCTCCTAATAGTAATTTCTTAGCCATATTGTCTGTTTTTTAAGTATTTAAATTAACCTTGGTAAACTCCAAGAATGTCAGATTGATTGAGAATTAAATAATCTTCTCCCTCGATTTTAATATCTGTACCTCCGTACTTAGAGATTAAAACAGTATCGCCTACCGCTACGTTAAACACGATGTCGTTACCATTTTCATCTTTACCACCTGTGCCCAAAGCGATCACTTCTGCATCTTGTGGTTTTTCCTTAGCACTATCCGTAAGGATGATGCCTCCTGCGCTGACTTCTTCAGCTTCAGCACGCTTTACTAATACGCGTGCGCCTAATGGTTGTATGTTTTTCATAGTATTTATAATTGATTGTTTAGTGATTAATTAACAGCAGCCTGTTGGATTCCCAAAGGCATCCAAACCGCACTTATCGGGTGACAAGCATGCTGTTTGTTTATTGGTTAAATTAAAAACAATTGCCACATCAGTGACCTGACAATTGTCTAAAGAAAAAATACTCAAGTGATTGGATTGATATTCACATTCAATCACATCCTCATCACTGAGGCCGATAGCCGCTGAATGACTTAAGATTTCATTCAGCTTGCTAGCCTTGAGTACGTGTTGCGTATCATTAGCAACCCAAATTTGTAACATGCACGCCTTAGAAGAGCGCTTTGTACCACCGCAATCCACGAAGGATTTTGTCACCAACCCCAACTCCGTGATGTGGAAGTGAGGTGGAATCAACTTCCCCTCTGGCAATTGGAAAGCCAATCGCTTGTCGGGGTGTTGAGATAATAGCTGCTTAAGTGCTTCTAATTGCATGGAACAAATTGAATGGGTTAATTAATGATCGCTATCGCCTTTTACGCTTCGTCAACAACATCAGCGTCAACAACCTTGCCTTTAGCCTGTTTAGGCTCAGCTTGTTTGCCTTCTGCTGGTTGAACGTCTGGATTACCTCCCATATCTGGAGCTCCACCTGCCGCTGCGCCAGCCGCTTGAGCCAAGGCTTGTAGTTGTGTTTCTAAATCTGCTTTTTTAGCCTTAATCTCATCGAGATTATCCGCTGCAATCGCTTCTTTAAGAGCCGCTACTTTAGCTTCGATTTCTGATTTCAACTCAGCAGGAGCCTTGTCGCCCATTTCCTCCAATTGTTTCTCAACTTGGAAGGCAAGACCATCGGCTTCGTTCTTCGTTTGAACGGCTTCTGCTTTTGCTTTATCCGCTTCTGCGAATTGCTCAGCATCGGCTTTCGCTTTTGCAATCTCTTCGTCAGAAAGACCTGAAGATCCTTCGATTGAGATTTTCTGCTCTTTACCTGAGTTCTTATCTTGAGCTGAAACGTGGAGAATACCATTCGCATCAATATCAAAAGTCACTTCAATTTGAGGCTCACCACGGCGAGCTGGCTGAATACCATCCAATCGGAAGTTACCTAAGAGCTTGTTATCAGCAAACATCTTACGCTCACCTTGACAGATTCTAATATCCACAGCTGGCTGATTATCAACCGCTGTTGAGAAGATCTGAGATTTCTTAACAGGAATCGTCGTGTTACGCTCGATCATCGCAGTCGCCACCTCTCCCATTGTTTCGATAGAAAGTGATAATGGCGTTACGTCTAAGAGAAGAACTCCCTCAACGTCACCTTGAAGAACACCGCCTTGAGTCGCCGCACCTAAAGCAACCACCTCGTCAGGGTTCACCCCTGTGTTTGGTTCCTTACCAGCAAGAGCGTGCGCTGTTTCTTTCACCTTAGGCATACGAGTCATACCACCCACGAGAACAAGCTCGTCGATTTCTGAGATAGAAACATCCGCTTCTTTAATCGCGTCCAAGGTTGGCTTCTTCGTGCGCTCAAAGAGAGAATCCGTGATTTGCTCTAGTTGATTACGTGTGAATGAAATCTGAATGTGCTTAGGCCCATTAGCATCCGCTGTAATGAACGGAAGGTTGATGTCGTAGTTTTGTGAAGATGAAAGAGCAATCTTAGCTTTTTCCGCTTCCTCTTTAATACGCTGGATTGCGTCCGGCTGTGAAGAAAGGTCCATGCCTTCTTGTTTCTTAAACTCAGCCAATACGAAGTCGATGAGAGCATTATCCCAGTCATCACCCCCTAATTGCGTATCACCATCCGTTGCCAACACCTCGAAGACACCGTCAGAAATCTCCAAGACGGTCACATCAAATGTTCCACCACCTAAGTCATAAACAGCGATTGTTTCATCATCCTTTGAGTCAAGACCGTAAGCAAGAGCAGCTGCAGTAGGCTCGTTGATAATACGCTTGACCGTTAGGCCTGCGATTTCACCCGCTGCTTTAGTCGCGTTACGCTGTGAATCATTGAAGTAAGCAGGTACTGTAATCACCGCTTCGGTGATCGTTTCTCCGATTTTCTCTTCAGCATCAGCCTTTAACTTACCAAGCACCATTGCCGCGATCTCTTGAGGAGAAAATGTTTTCTCTTCTCCAGCCACTTCAACCTGAATATGAACATCACCATTAGGTGC
>CALLBE010000180.1 GCA_938001985.1 uncultured Verrucomicrobiales bacterium
AGGATTTTATTAGAAACAGACGCTCCAGACATGGCCGGACCTCCCTCTCTTTTTTCTTGTGAAAAACACCCCGACATCAACACCCCAACTCAGCTGGCTAAATTATATGAAGTAGCCTCAGCTTATTTTGATATCAGCCCTGAGCAGTTTACACAAAACGCACTTAATTACTTCACCCCACCGAAGCAATTGAATGGTTAGATTCTAAAGTGCGCCTTTATTTTTCCACGTAAAATCCTGTTGAATCAGATACACACACGGCACTAGCACCAACATAATAAAGGTCGCAAAAAGAACGCCAAAACCAAGAGAAACTGCCATGGGAATCAAAAACTGAGCCTGCATGTCTGTTTCAAAAACCATAGGAATAATCCCTACAAACGTAGTCAACGAAGTCAGCACAATCGCCCTAAATCTAGCTTTCCCCGCGATAGCAATCGCTTCGAAAACAGGCACATTAGCTCGAGTCGATCGACCCACATAGTCGACTAAAACCAGAGAATCATTCACCACAATCCCGGCCAAAGCAATGATACCACAAATCGACATAATACTTAAATTCATCCCCATTAAGAAATGCCCCCAAATAGCGCCGACGATACCAAAAGGAATAACCGACATGATAATAAAGGGCTTGATATAGGACTTCAGAGGAATCGCCAGCAGCATAAACATCACCACCAAGGCAGATAAAAAGCCAAGAGCCATCTGAGTCATGCTCTCTTTCTGTTCATTCTGCTCACCACCATATTCATAAGCAACCTGAGGGACCTTAGAGCTCAATTGTCCCAGCGTCTCTTGGTTGAATTTATTCACAGTCTCTTGCGTATTCGCAATGGCGTTATTAATATCAGCCGTGATCTCAATCGACGGCATGCGATCCACACGTGTTATCGTCGTTAAACTCTTATCCAACTCCATCACCGCCAAAGCTGGCAGAGGCGCATATTGCCCTTGAGAGTTCTGCACACGCAACTGATTGATATTTGCTAGCGACTTCCGCTCTTCGGCCGGATATCTAACCATCACATCCACCTCATCTCGGCCACGTTGCAGTCGCTGCACCTCATAACCTTCAAAAGCATTTCGCACCTGATTGGAAACCTGACCTAAGCTCAGCCCCATCGCTTGAGCCTGTGGCTTGAGCGCTACGATTCTCAACTCGTCCTTCCCAGGTTGATTGCCATCATTCACGTCATAGACTCCAGGATAAGTTCCCAGTTCTTTTTTGACAAAATTAACCGCTTTAATCACCTCATCTCGCCTCGTGCCTGAGATTTTCAGATCAATTGCGTTCCCACCTCCAGCCGCATTACTCTGAATCATCATTGAGCTCACGCCAGGGATATCACCAATCTCTTTTCTCCATTCATTGGTTAAGGCTCGTGTAGACATTTTCCGTCCCTTAGCGGAGGTTAACTCAAGAACGACTTGCCCCAAATTGCTCTCTGGAGAGCTCGATCCTCCAGGCCGCTTGATGTAAGGTTGCATCCCTGTTGACACCAATAAGTTTTGGATCAGCTTTTCTCCATACTGGTCTTCATACCTCTGATCAATTCGATTGGCGGCTGCTGTGATTTGATCAACACTCACCTGCGTTTGTTCAAAACTCGTTCCGGGAGCCATGCTTAAATCCATGCTCAAGATATCGCCTTCAACTGAAGGGAAAAACTGCCATTTAATAACGCCAGAAGCGATCAAACCAATCGAAGACAGTAATACGGCAATAAAGCAAGCGGCAACTAAATAGCGAAACCTTAAGCACACGCGAATCAATGGCTCGTATTGAAACCTCGCAAAATTCTCTAAAGACTTGGAAACTCGTTGCTGTATTCGCTCCAAAAAGTTAGTTTTCCTATCTTTTTTTGAAGGCTTCAGCATCGCCAAATGAGCGGGAAGAATGAACTTAGACTGAAGCAATGAAAATAATAATGTTGGGATCACCACCAAGGGGATATTCCGCCAGTATTGCCCACTAACCCCTTCAATACCGAGCATGGGAGTGAAGGCCACCGCCGTGGTTAGCACTCCAAAAATGACAATCACACCGACTTCATGGGTTCCATAAACCGCGGCTTTTCTCGGGTGCATTCCTTCCTGAATTCTTGTGTAAACATTCTCACCCACCACAATCGCATCATCCACAACAATCCCCAATACTAGGATAAACGCGAACAAGGAGATCATGTTTATAGAAATACCCACAACAGGCATCATCAACACCCCTCCTGCAAAGGAGACGGGGATACCGATGGCAACCAATAGAGCCAAGCTAGGACGCAAGAAAAGAGTCAACACCAAGAGGACTAGTAAAACCCCTATGATTCCATTCTTTGATAGTAAATTCAACCGGCCTTGAAGAATAAGGCTGGTGTCATCCCAGACCGTTAAATCAACACCTGATGGGTAGCGATTTTCTTTTTCCACCTTCTTTAAATAATCTTTAACCATCTTAGCGATGATCAGGGAGTCTTGATTACCCGTTCGGTTCACTTTTAGAATAAGCGAGGGCTTCCCGTTAAACTGATTTAATACATCTTTATCTTCAAAACCGTCTTTAATCGTGGCGATATCTGAGAGGTAAAGCACGCCTCCTCCCTGCCGATTAAGGATGGAAATATTGGCAAAATCATCCTTTAAATAACGAGTCGAGAGGGTCCTTATGATGACCTCACCACCAGAGCTTTTAATGGAGCCGATGGGAAGATCGATTGAGGTTTCTCGAATTTTTCGCCCTACTTGTTCCAGCGTCAGTCCATACTTACGGAGTGTTTTTTCTGATATTTCAATAGAAATTTCCGGTTCACGGCCTCCGACTAAATCAATATCCTTAATGGTTTCACTCCCTCTAAAAAGGCGCTCAACACCCTCGATAAAGCCACTCGGCTTTGACTGAGAAAAGTTATATAAATCGTCTCGAATTTTCTCAGCAATCAGCTTCAAAGTCTTTTCATCCGCCTCAGCCGAAACCGCAATACTGATGACCGTCGTTGAGGTCATCAATTCTTGAATAATAGGCTTCTCCGCATCTTCCGCGAAGTTATCAATCGCATTCACACGAGTCTCAAGATCTTTCATCACATCACGAATTTCGTAATCACTTTCGATCTCAACATTAACCAAACCAATGCCTCTATCACCCGTTGAAGATATTTTTTTGATCCCTTCAACATCAGCAATCGCCTCTTCGATCGGGATTAAAACCCCTGTTTCCACTTCACTCGGAGTCGCCCTCGGGTAAACCACCTGAATCGATACCGTATCGAGGCTGGCCTCTGGCATGACTTCTTTTTTGAGCTTAAACCATGCAGAAAAACCCAACAACAAGACCACCAACATGGAAAAGTTGGCGGCAACGTGATTTTCAGAAAACCATTTAATTATTTTTTCCATAACTCCGGCTCCCCTACTCCACAATCCTAACGAGACTTCCTTCCACAATAAGAGCCAGTTTCGAAGCCAATATGCGCTCTGGCAATGCGTCCTCCTTGAGGTCTATTGAAATCGTTGAGTTCACATCGCCACGCTCCCATACTTTAATCGGATACAGATTGATTTCATTTTCACGATTAACACAGACCAGCTGACTCTCAAAAACAGCCTGATTTGGCACGGCATAGGTTTTAATTTTCTGAGTACTTGTCGCATTGATTTGAATAGGATGATAACTACCCACTAGCCAATCGAGACCCTCTGTCTTCGGTTTCAAGACCAGACTCACCGTTCTAGTCTCTGCATTTAAAATCGAAGCCATTTCCTTAACCACAAAGGAATGCTCGCCCCCATCTTGAAGCGACTTAACTTGTAGAGAAGCTAATGGAGTCCCCGATAGCTTAGCTTTCTCTTCTTCTGAGATTTCACAAACGATCTCAATCTCTTCCGTTGAGAAAAGCTCTCCCAAGCGAGAAAAGGCATTGATTTTTTCTCCAAAACTAACCTCTCGATCCATGATCTCACAATCATAGGGAGCCACCACTCTGCACTTCTCAAGGTTTCGCTGAGCTTGTTTCAATGCGATCTCAGCTTCTTTCAAATAAGGGATTCTCTTCGCCAAATCAGAGGCCGTCTCTAGACTGCCCACAATCTCAAGTTCTAGAACTGCTTGTTCCTGAAGCGCTTTTTCCTTGGCGTAATTAAGCTCAGCAGTGGCTAAGGCTGCCTCGTAATCAGAGCTCTCAATCTGAAGCAAGAACGCTCCTTTTTTTAATCGCTTACCCGTTTGAAAATCAGGAGATAATTCAATCACCTCGCCCGTCACCTCACTCGTTAAGATAGTTTGGTTTAGCGGACGAACCACCCCAAGCGTCTGAACCTGTCTTGATAATTTAGTCTCAGCCAAAGAGGTTACCTTAACCACGGGAGTATTATCCACATTAGCGGGACGACGCTTCTCGTCCTTAGGTTTTGTAAAAACCATCTTAAATATGAATATCAATAAAACGACCGGGATTAGAAAAAGATCAAAGTGCCCAAATATTTTGCGTACGGGCTTAGGTGTTTCTGTCATGGGTGAATTTTCCGGCATAAATTATTTAAGTTTAACATCCCCTCCCAGTGCCAAATGAAGATCGACACGGTTAAGTAATCTCGCAAGAGCTAGCTCCTCCAGGGCTGATTGATGACTCAGATACTCAAGTTGTGAGCTTAATTTCTCACTTAAATTAAACAGTCCCGATTGATACCCTTTCTCAGACAGCTCTAAGTTTTGTTTTGATAGCTTCGTTGCTTTTTTCAAATAATTCAACTGCGTCAATAAGGATTGATCGGTGGACAATGCATTCTCAACTTCCTCAAAGGCATAGAGCACGGTTTGGTGAAATTTTGCCACATAGATCTTCTGGTCCGAATCTAATGCGTCGAATAAAGCCCTCATGCGACCGGAAGAGAAAACAGGTTGTGTGATATTACTGGCTAATTTCCAAACACCAAAGTTACTCGTTAAAATATCTTTCAATGATGTTGTGCTCGCGCCCAAAGACGTTGACATGCTAAACGAAGGATACCAGGACAAGCGTAGGCTTTTGAGTTCACTCTGAATCGCGTAATAGTCTCTTTCTGCTGCTAAAATATCAGGGCGACGCAATAATAACTCAGAAGGCAATCCGGCCTGTACTTTAGTTGAAACACTAGGCAATTGACCTTTGATTAACTGAGCTTTCGTTGGATACCTCCCGGTTAAAACTTGCAGCCTCTTCGACAAAATTACTTGCTCATTCTCCAAGCCCGCTAACTCAGATTTAGCCGTTAAGTGATTGATCTTACTTTGATTCACTGTCTTGAAAGAGCCGCCACTGGCTTGCCCCGATTGGTAAAGGCGTTCTGCGGTTTTCCTTTGTT
>CALLBE010000181.1 GCA_938001985.1 uncultured Verrucomicrobiales bacterium
CACGCTTCATTAAGCCTTTAGATGAAGGTGCTATTCTTGATTTACTCAGTACTGCTAAGGTTGTTTGTACGTTTGAGGACCATTCGGTGATGAACGGGTTTGGTTCAGCCGTAGGTGAGTTGTTGAGTGATAAACAAAACACAACGCCATTGGTGAAGATTGGCTGGCCTGATGAGTTTGTGGAGCATGGTAAAGTGGACATTTTACGGGCCAAACATGGACTGACTGCTGAAAATGCGACAGAGCAAATCTTAAAGCACTTTTAAAAGGTTAATTTTTTAAAAAGTACTTAATAAGCCTTTACTAATTGGCCTGAATGGCGTGTTCTTTTGTGAGTAACCATATTCAAAATGGAAAGAACAACACGAATCATTTGTACGCTCGGGCCAAAGACTAATAATGAAGCTGGGATTAGATCTTTAATTAATGCAGGGGCGAACGTATTCAGAATGAATATGAGTCATGCTCAGCATGACAACTGTCGAGAAATCGCTGCGCTTATTCGTAGCATTGCCGTAGAACTTGGAAAGAACGTAGGGATTCTAGTTGATCTCCAAGGTCCTTCGATTCGTACAGGGAATTTAGAGACTGATTGGCAGCTTGAAGTTGGCGATAAAGTTGAATTTAGATTAGCCAAGGCTGAGGCTAAGCAAACGTACTCCACGACCGTCAACTATGAGGCGATGATGGAGGATATTGAAGCGGGCAAAGAGCTTGTGGTTGATAATGGTAACATCTTGATGGACATCAACAGTGTTGATCATGAAAGAGCGACTTGTACGGTTAAGACAGGTGCTAAGATGACCAGCCGTCGTCACATTAATTTACCAGGTACGGCCTTGAATTTGCCAGCCCTCACTGAAAAAGATATTTCAGACCTTAAGTTGGCTTGTGAAATTGAAGCTGACTTTATCGCAGGCTCTTTCGTAAGAGATGCGGCACACGTTAATCAACTTCGTGCTAAGATGATCGAGTTTGGTGGTTCTGCTGTGATTGTTTCAAAAATTGAAGATCAGCAAGCGATTAAAAACATCCGCGCTATTATCGAGGCTACCGACATTATCATGGTGGCTCGAGGCGATCTTGGTATTGAAATCCATGTCGAAGAGCTTCCAGTTATTCAACGTACCATCGTTAAGTACTGTCATGAAATGGGACGCCGTGTGATTGTGGCAACTCACATGTTGGAGACCATGATTGATAACCCGACACCAACGCGTGCTGAGGTTACCGATGTGGCTAACGCTATTTTTGAAGGAGCGGATGCAATCATGCTTTCGGGTGAAACTGCTATTGGTAAATACCCTGCACGTTGTGTGGAGACCATGAATAAAATTGCTCTTAAAATTGAAGCTTCGGATTATTCCTTGGCATTTGAAAAAGGCAATCCATTGAAGACAGATCGTGAAAGAACGGTAAATGCCGCGGTTACGTTGGCTGAATCCCATAGCGACTCATCCATCATTGTGTTCACACGTCGTGGCATCATGGCGAACAATGTTGCACTCAGACGCCCTAGAGGTAAGGAAGTATTTGCCTTCACTCAAGATCCTGCGGTTTGCCGTAAGTTAGCGTTGTCTAAGGCTGTTCAGCCATTCTGTATCGAGTTCACGGATAGACCGGAAGAAATGCAAAAGAAGGCAGAGGACTTCTTATTGGAAAAAGGCTTGATCGAAAAAGGTTCCACGGTCGTGATTGTTTCTGATTTCTTCCAAGAGGAAGTGAAAGCGGATTCAGTATTATTCCGTCAAATATAAGGATGGTTCTCCAATGTTTGGAGACAGTTTTTTCATATGAAAATAAAAAAACACAACTCAAGCGGTTGTGTTTTTTTGTTTTAAAAAGCAAATCGAAGGACTCTCCTTGAGCTTTACATTTAAGACGCTTTCTGCATTTATAAATCACAATGAGTATTCAACTGTTTAGTAAAATAAGAGCCTAACCTATGTCGTTAACGTTAGAGGATATTGGTTGGAGTGAGTTTTATGAAAGCTCTTTTACGCCCTATGAGGAAAAAGGCTGGATTCCAGCTCGTTTGATTCGTGATAACAAAATTACCTACGGTGCGTTGACGGCGGAAGGGGAAGAGTACGAAGTTATTTTAAGTGGCAAGGTCTACCATGATGCTCCCAGTAATGCGGCGCTGCCATCCGTTGGGGATTGGGTGGCTCTGGAGGTTAACGAAGAGACGGAGGAATACATCATCCGAGCGATGCTTCCACGCAAGTCTTGTTTTTCTAGAAAGGCATCAGGAAAAAGCTCAGAGGAGCAAGTGATTGCCGCCAATGTGGACACGGTAGTCGTGATGACAGATGCGGGCTCTGATTATAATTTAAGACGCATGGAGCGTTATTTTATACTGATTGAAAAGTGTAAATGTAAGCCCGTCGTTTTGATTAATAAATCGGACTTGTTTGAAGCCGAAGATAACCAACGAGCGCTCGAAGAGATTCAAAAACTAGCGCCAGGGGCTGATGTTTATGTGACGAGTGCCGTGGATAGTGAAGGCTTTTCTACGGTTAAAAAATATCTCAAAAAAGGTCACACCATCGCTCTGATTGGATCTAGCGGAGTGGGTAAATCTACGTTGATGAACCAATTGTTAGGGCTTGATTATCAGTGGGTCGATTCGGTTAATGAGACGACAGGGAAGGGGCGGCACACCACATCTGCTCGTGAATTGGTGATTCTAGAAGGGGGCGGTGTTTTAGTCGACAACCCCGGAATCCGAGAGGTTCAGATGTGGACGGATGAGCAAACCTTGCGCGATAGTTTTGCCGATTTATTGGCCTTGGCTGAACAATGTCACTTCCATGATTGTAAGCACCAAGGCGACCATAAGTGCGCGATCGAGGCTGCCGTTAAAGATGAGTCCATAGACCTGGCGCGGTATGAAAGTTTTCTAAAGCTTGAAGAAGAAATCATGACCTTGTTGGGGCGCCGTAAAAAAAGGCAGATGACTTTGGAGCGTCGCGCGAAGCGTTCTCACCGAGTGAAAGCTAGAAATCTTGAAGACCGTATCGATCATGAGAAAGACATGAACCCCGAACGCTATTTAGATCGCTGGGAATAGGTTTTGCTGATTTTTTTGATAGGT
>CALLBE010000182.1 GCA_938001985.1 uncultured Verrucomicrobiales bacterium
GAGTGTTTACCGACTCGACAGAATTGATGCACCGCAGCAAAACCAGAGATAATAGCATAATCATCCACCGTTACATGACCTGCTAAAGTTCCGTTATTTGACATGATGATGTGACTCCCGACCTGACAATCGTGAGCAACATGAGAATAACAAAGGAATAGGTTATCATCACCTATTCTGGTTGGAACATCCTTAGCCGTGGAGCGATGAACCGTAGAATTTTCTCTAAACGTATTCCGATCACCAATCACCAAGGAAGTCGGCTCTCCATCATACTTCAGGTCTTGAGTTAATTGTCCGATCGCAGCAAACGGGAAAAACAGATTCCCTTCGCCAATCGTAGTCGGACCATCAATCACCACATGAGAGCGCAATTCAGATCCAGCCCCTATGGTCACTTTATCTCCGACAACACAATAAGGACCTATTTTTACCCCTTTGCCAATTTCAGCGGTCGGTGAAACAACAGCCGTTGGATGAATATCACTCATTCCTTACCCGTCTGTTAATGCAAACTTAAGCGTGCCTTCTGAAACCACTTCTCCGTTAACCAAACAACGACATTGAGCATTACCAATATTACGGCGAATCTTAAGGATTTCAGCTTCAATAAAGAGAGTATCTCCAGGTAGAACAGGCTTTCTCCACTTCACTTTATCAGCACTCATGAAATAGCCAATTTTGCCGTGGTTCTCAGGCTTACGGAGCATCAGAACAGAAGCAACCTGAGCCATCGCTTCCACTTGAAGCACACCTGGCATGATCGGATGACCCGGGAAGTGCCCTTGGAAAAACGGCTCATTCATAGTCACATTTTTAATCCCCGTGCATTTGGTTTCACCTTCAAAATCAATGATGCGATCAACCAATAAGAAAGGATAACGATGAGGCAGAATGTTCATGATATCATTAATATCGAGAACCGCCTCCCCTTGTGGAATTTTAATAGGTGGTTTTTTCGCCTTCAGACTACCATAAGCCTGCTTCAGCTTCGCCGCCATTTTTGTATTAGGACCATGTCCTGGAGCCACCGCGATCACGTGCCCTTTAAAAGTCTTACCACTCAGCATGAGGTCCCCAATAATATCCAAAGCCTTATGACGGGCCAATTCATTATCAAACCTTAAACCGCCTTTAGTCAGCACTTCATTATCACGAATAACCACCGCACACTCGAGTGAACCACCTTTAATCAATCCCTTTTCCATCAAAGGTTGAATCTCTTCATAAAAAGCAAAGGTACGAGCTGCAGCCACTTCTGATTCATAAGTCTCAGGATTAACCACCGTGGTGAAAAACTGTGTCGCAATTGGCGATTTCCCAACACTGGTGACAGACACTCTGAACTCATTATCAGGGATAATGGTCATCGTACAACCATTTCCTAGGTCTTGATGAATCGTCTCACGAACTTCATAAACCTTACGATAGGCCTCCTGAGCAACCACGCCGGCCTTCTTAATAATCTCAACAAATGGAAGAGCTGAACCATCACCAATCGGCGGTTCATTCGCATCCATCTCAACAATCGCATTATCAACACCCAAGCCAGTCAACGCTGAAATGACATGCTCAACTGTCTGAACCTTAACGGAACCTTCCGCTAAGGTCGTAGCGCGCTCAACTTGAACCACCTTATCAACCGAAGCCTCTAAAAAAGGCTGGTCGGGCAAATCAACACGACAAAATTTAATTCCATGACCTTCAGGGGCAGGCTTAATTGTCAAAACAACCTCATCTCCATTATGCAATGAAGTCCCGCGCATCGTCGCCACTCCGCCTAGTGTATGCTCAAATTCAGCTGACATTTGAGAAGTAGTTAACGAATATTAACTAACTAGAGCAAGAGGAAAGAAGGCAAACCTTCTATTATTTAAACTTATCGGGAACTTTGAAGCGAAGAATCTCACTCTTTCCAGCCGAACCCAAAACCTCCAACTTAATGGACTTGCCTTTTTGATTCAACAATTTCTCAAACCGCTCTCCACTAGACACACGACCATTAATCCTCTTAATCAACTGCCCCTCTCTAAGCCCCAACTGATAAGCAAACCCACCATCCTTAACCTTAACCAACCAAGGGCTGGAAGGATTATAGGGAGCCGGATCAAAAAAGGCTGCTTGAATTTGATTATACCCTCGGTAATCCCACTTCTTCGATTTGACGGGCTTAAAAAACACCCTTCCCCGCTTTCCATCAATGACGACATGGTAGTTTTTAAGTGCAGACAAACCAATCAATGTATGCGTTTTTGGCAATACCCCATCAGCAAATGTCTCCGAAACCCCACCCGTCAAGTTAAGACCTCCTATTTTAAAATACTCCTGTGGAATCACTCGCAATAATTGCGGATTCGAACTCCCAAACTTCACAACACCCTGAACAGCAAGCTCACCTGAATAAGCCCTCTGAGCCTTAGACCACAATCCCGAACTCAAAACAACCCCTCCTTTATAACCTGTATCGAGATAAATATCACCATACCCAGGAACCTTAAACCGACAATAACGCCCCTCAATCAACTTATAACTAAACCAACCAGCTCCCTCCTCAAACTCACTTCTAACATCAAACT
>CALLBE010000183.1 GCA_938001985.1 uncultured Verrucomicrobiales bacterium
TTTTCACCATTGGTGTGTTTGCTTTATCGGGTGGCGTGACCAACTGGCTGGCGATCCATATGTTATTTGAAAAAGTACCCTTCTTGTATGGTTCTGGCGTCATTCCCAATCAATTCGGCGAATTTAAGCAGGGCATTAAGCACTTGGTGATCACTCAGTTTTTTAGCGCGTCTCGTATTGAGCAATTCTTTAAAGAATCTAATGCCACTGAAGGACTGGAGAGCAAAATCAACTACAATGAGGTTTTTGCTGGATTAACGGATGCCATCGCCTCATCACAACTGGGCGGAATGTTAAGCATGGTGGGTGGCAAACAAGCCCTAGAACCTCTTCGAGAGCCCATGATTAACAAGCTCAAAGAGATTGTCGCCAAACTTCCTTTAGAATCGAAAGACGAAGGCGAAGCTTCACTTTCAACAACCATCGCAGCAAAAATCGAGCAAGTGATTGACGAGCGTTTAGCTGAGCTCACTCCGAATGAAGTCAAAGAAATCATCCAAGACATGATACGCAAACACCTTGGCTGGCTCGTCGTTTGGGGAGGCGTCTTTGGCGGATTGATAGGCCTAATGGTTACCTTGTTCGAAGGGCGATCTTAATCTGCCCGTAATCACTGGGTGCGGTCTTATCAGGCGAGGAGCGGCTTAATGCCTTCTTAACGCTAGTAATGCTTGATTTTCCACATAAATAAAAGAAAGATCGTCACGCTATGTTTCAAGTGCTCGCAGAGGATTCCACCACCAACGCTCGGTTAGGAAAATTAACCACGCCTCACGGTGAGATTGAAACACCTATTTTCATGCCTGTGGGAACTCAGGGAACGGTCAAAACCTTGCACCCTGATGAGCTATTAGAGCTGGGTTCTCAGATCATTTTAGGCAACACCTATCATCTTTACCTCCGTCCGGGGGAGGAAGTCATGAAGCAGATGGGTGGCCTGCACCGTTTTGCCGATTGGGACAAGCCTATCCTAACGGATTCAGGTGGTTTCCAAGTCTGGTCCTTGGCTAAGATTCGTAAAATAACGGAGGAAGGCGCGTGGTTTAACAACCATCTCAATGGCGCTAGAATGTTACTTTCTCCCGAAAAAAGTATGGAGATTCAGGCCGGGTTGGGTTCTGACATTGCGATGCTCTTTGATGAGTGTCCTCCTTACCCTTGCGATTTTGAGTACGCCTTAAAATCTCAAGAACTGACCACGCGCTGGGGACAACGCTGTAAAGATTGGGTCGAGAAGCACAAACCAAGAAGTGGCGATGGTCGACAAATGCACTTTGGGATTGTCCAAGGATCTAGCTTTGCGGACTTACGAGAGAAGTCTGCGAAGGAGTTGGTTGAGCTTGACTTTGACGGGTATGCCATCGGAGGGGTTTCTGTTGGAGAACCTGAGCTTGAGATGTTCCGTGCGATTGAAAATGCAGAGCCGCACTTGCCTAAAAACAAACCCCGTTACGCCATGGGTCTCGGAACGCCCCCACAAATGTTAGAAATGATCAGCAAGGGCATCGACATGTTCGATTGTGTGATGCCAACACGAGTGGCTAGACACGGACAGGCCTTTACTTTAGACGGGAAAATCAACCTGAAGAATGAGAAATTTAAGTTTGATGAGAGCCCTATTTGTGAAGAAATTTGCCACCCCCATGTGAGCCGATTCTCAAAGGCATATCTCCGCCACTTATTTAAAGCAGGAGAATTTCTAGCTTTGAGGTTGATTTCTTTTCACAACCTCTATTTCTTTCTAGAAGTGATGTCTCAAGCCCGAGCGGCAATAGCCAAAGGTGAGTTTGAGGCCTACAAGGAAAAATTTACAGCTCGTTACGAAGCGGGTGAACAAAACAAATAGAATTTAATATGACGATGATTAATGTGTTAGCTCAAGCAGGTGCTCCAGGTTTAGAAGGATTTATCTTACCAATCGCAATGGTGGGTCTCTTTTACTTTTTAGGGATTAGACCTCAGCAGAAAAAACAAAAAGAAGATCAAGCCATGAGATCGGCTTTGAAGAAAAATGATGAAGTCATCACCATTGGTGGGATTCACGGTGTGGTTACCTACACCAGTGAGAAAACGGTGAAGCTTAAAGTTTCAGAGTCTTCAGTCATCACTCTCGATAAATCAGCAATCGCTTCTAAGTCTTCGGCAGCTACTGCTGAGCCTGTTACAGAGGTTGAAGTTGAAGCGACTAAAGAAAACAAAGAAGACAGCAAATAATTTTCAACCCGTAACACCGTTATGACTATAGACCCTCAAACATTATTTTTTATTGGGATTGCTCTCCTCGGGCTGCTCTTTTGGTATTGGGCAACCGACCGTGAGTTAGGCAGTTTTGGTAAGCGTAACCTCGGCACCATCTTGGTTCTTTTTGCTTTGACGCTAAGTGTATTGGCGATTTTCCCTGCGGAAGAAAAACTGAAGAAAGGGATCGATATTGCAGGAGGGTCCGTCTTCACCGTTAGGGTCCAAGCTAACGAGTCTGATCAAGGGAAGCCTCTTCCTTTAAGCGAGGAGGCTATTCAGGCAGCGATGCAAACAGTTGAAGAGCGTCTAAACGCGGGTGGCATTGGTGACCTATCAATCCAAGCTCAAGGTAAAGACCGCTTTGTCGTGGAAATGTCAGGCGTTAAAGAAAAAGACGTCGCTCAAATTAAGAAAAAACTAGAGACCGTCGCTAAACTTGAAATCAAACAAGTTTATGATGCGGATCCAACCCTCCCGTTCCTGGTGGCAGCGGGTGAGGAAATTGCACCTCCAGGTTACAAGCTTTATGAGTTGAAAACAACGGATGAGGACGGCCTTGAAGTGAAGCGTCCTTACCTACTGAGCAAGCGTACCATCGTGGACGGTTCTCAGATTTCTTATGCAGGACCTGACTTTGGTCGTTTTGGTGTCGTTGATATTAAATTAAATGACGAAGGCGGCAAGCGCATGACCGAGGCAACGTCTCGCATGGAAGT
>CALLBE010000184.1 GCA_938001985.1 uncultured Verrucomicrobiales bacterium
AGTAGCCGCTACTTTCGTCATGGCAGCTTGAAGAGCTTCCCCTTCCAATGCCACTGATTGACCGTGGAAACTACTCACTGAAGCAATCACAACACATGAGGTCGCTAGGAAGAATGGAATGAATAAACCAATCGATAAATCGGTGATGGATAATCCTCTATGCTTCGCTCCCCACTTCTTACGAAGTAGTGAATATGGAAGTAAGAACGTCATGTTAATACCCACAGCTGAACCAAAGGCCGCAAAAGTTACATCACGTTGCTGATCGGTAATTTTAGCAGTCCAGTACTCTGAGAACTGTGAGTGCTCAATCAAACCTTTATACGTATCAACCGGGTTAAAGATAGCTAATGGATTAGGAACATAACCTCCTAAAATCTCAGCTACAGGGAGTTTACCACTCGTTAATAAAGCGATCACTACCGCCATGAAAGAAAGGACAATAACACCCACCATCACCTTAATAATAAGGTCAAAAGTCTGAGCTCCTTTACCACCTGAATTGTACAAGTAGTTAACAAACAGACCAATCACCAAGAGTATTCCGATAACAATAGGAGTGCCATAATCACCTTGAAGCAAGCCAAGGTTTTGTTGAACAGCTCCCGTTGCGAGAGCAAACTGTGGCATCACCCAAACCAAGTTAGCCATGATCGTAGCAACCAACCAAGCCCAACCCAATAATGGACTGATGTGCTTGTTAATCGCATGGAATGGACGTGAACCGGTTGAAAGCGTCACATACGAGATTGCACTGAGCATGATAACACCACATATCATAGCCAAAGGTTGAATCCACATACCTGTGTACCCCAATGTGCTTCCTAAAAATAAAGCTCCAGCTAAAGAACCACCACCTAAGGTAATCGCCCCCTGTAACCATCCTGGCCCTGAAAGCTTAGCATAGGCACAGAACTTAGCAAAGCCACCCTTATCCGCCACCGAATCGATGACTTCTAATTCTCTTTCGTATTGTTGATTTTGATCACTCATTTATGTAAAATTTTTATATTTTTTCAAAAAAAAGCCTTCAGAGAAAATTCCTTGAAGGCTCTTAATAGATTTTAGACCTTAACCCAAGATCCGGTTTCGTGACTCTCTAGCGATTTCTCAGCTAGAACCACACCTTTAGCGCCCTCCCTTAATGTCCAAGGGAAATCAGCACCTTCAACCACGTGTTGAATAAACATCTCCCATTGTACCTTAAATGCATTATCGCAAGGACCTGGATCGACAACATCCCATCCAGCATAGTAGTCGATTGGACTGTCTACATCAGGATTCCAAACAGGACGAGGCGTTTGGTCTTTAGACTGAGCCCAACACTTCCTCAAGCCGACAATTGCACTTCCTTTGGTGCCGTCTACCTGCATCGTCAATAAGTCATCGCGTCGAACACGAACATTCCATGATGAGTTAAACTGACAGATCACATTATCCGCTGTTTTAAATAACGCATAAGCCGAATCATCTGCTGTACACTTGTAAGGTTTACCATCTTCAGCAATTCGCTCAGGAATGTGAGTTGCTTTATGAGTGAACACCTCTGTGACTTCACCAAATAAGTTATCAATCACATAGCGCCAGTGACAGTGCATATCAATGATCATGCCACCACCATCTTCATTACGGTAGTTCCAGCTAGGACGTTGCGCTGGTTGCGCCTCATCATGACCAGTGAATACCCAGTAACCAAACTCTCCACGAACCGAAAGAATCTCTCCGAAAAAGCCTTCTTCTTTAAGCTTTTTGAACGCCAAGATACCTGGTAACCACAGCTTATCTTGAACCGTACCGTTCTTAACACCTGCCTTTTCAGCCACTTCGGCAATATCAAATGCAGCTTTAGAATCAACCGCAATTGGCTTCTCACAGTAAATATGCTTACCCGCAGCAATTGCTTTTTCCAAGAAACCAATACGGTATGGAGTCCCTGAAGCATCAAAAAAGATTTCGTAACGATCACTCGCTAACGTAGCGTCTAAATCGGTTGAGTAGTTTTCGATTCCATACTCATCAGCCAAAGCTTTAAGTTTAGCTTCGTTACGCCCCGTTAAGATAGGGTCTGGCATCACGCGAGAACCATCACTCAGTTCCACACCACCTTGTTCTCTGATGGCAACAATAGAACGAACCAAGTGTTGGTTAGTTCCCATGCGGCCAGTCACTCCATTCAGAATAATTCCGATTGTTTTAAGCTCACTCATAATAATAATTATCGTTTATAAATTGTATCGTAGGATTTCAAAATCTCATCTAAGAAAAGATTTTGGTCTTTCTCCCACCATTTTGAAGAAAAGATCTCCACTTCTCTCATGCCTGTAAAACCTGCGTTTAGCATCCACTCATCAATTTGAGCTAGCTGAGCGCACCCTTCTCCCATGATCCCGCGATCGAGAAGAAGATGACTTTGATCCGGCTTGAAATCACAAATATGATAGGTATCTAACCAGCCGTTTTTAGCCGCTAATTGAATCTGCTCTTCTAAATCTAACTCCCACCAGACATGGTAAACATCAAAGGCGATTCCTACATTTTTATGCTGAATCGCTTCACATAATTTATTCGCCATATTCAACGAACAAATGCCCGAACGATCTCCTGCATAAACAGGGTGCAAAGGCTCAATTAATAACTTAACCCCCCTATCTTGAGATTCGTCAGCAATCGCAGCGATCCCGTCTTGAATTTGATTAAAGTTCTCCTGAGGGCCTTGACCCACCGTCGCACCACAGACCAAAACAACGGACTCCAAACCTAACGCCTCGGCTTCTCGAACCGCCTCAAGATTCACCTCTAGGCTCTTCAATCGGTCTTCTTTTTTTTCTCCGGTAAAGAAACCACCACGCACGAGTGAGACGCCTTTCAATCCAGCGTCAGCAACTTGCTTTCTAATTTTTGAAAGGTCCTTACCTTCGACAACATCGCGCCAAATAGAAATACCGCCAATACCGCGACTGGCGTAACCTTCAATACATTCTTCAATCGTCCACGGCTTAGTCGTCGCCGTGTGAATTGCTAAGTTCTCGTAACTCATTCCACTTAAGAATTAAACCGTATAACCAAGTCTCAACGCGCAATCTCTCATGATGCCTTCTTCCCAATCCGGGCGACGTGGGCACATTGGATGTGGCTCGCTTGTTGGAACACGGCCTAAAAGATGCTGGAACACGGCACAACTGTGTTTGTAAGCAGGAACGTCAGCACGGAAGCCTACGTTACCTAAATATTGTAACGCATCATTTAACTCATAATACGCAGGATCTCCCTCTTTCCAAAGACGATCACGCTCAGCAAACTTCTCAGGACAGAAAGTCGCCAACCCAAGTAAATAATCAGAACCGTACTCAATCATATCGATACCGAGGTCATTACCTGTATAAACTTTGAAATCTGGGCGGTGAGCATCGCGTAACTCTAAACGCTTCAACTCTTCACCACGGCTCAGTGATGAGTGCTTTAAACCTTTCAACGAAGGAATCTGCATCAACATCTTAAAGAGGCTCTCCGTGTAAATCATGCCATTAGGTGCAAACATACGACCTAATTCAAAACCTAAAACAGACTCATACCCTTCACAAATCGTAGCGTAAAGCTCAGCAATCTTCTCCTCTGGCCAGTCCTGGAAACGAGTCGTTTGGAAGATGATAGGTGTTCCACCAAATTCAACAACCTCATCCATTCCTTTACGATAAAGGTCAACTAAGTCACCTTCTAAACCTTGGACAAAAACACCCCCAACAAAACCTTTGCCGTTCGTTACTTCCTGAGTGTACTGGAGCATCATTCGTCTCTCAGCCGCGGTCAAATAGTTGGCATAACCTGTATCCATGTTAATCGCACACTTAAGCCCAGCAGCTTCCGTACGTTTAATTGCCGCTTGAAAAGCCTCTACAGCAATACTCCCATCCGCCTCAAAAGGAAGCAAACATGCCGCCATCCCTTCGATTTCACGTTGAGGGCGCAATTTAGCAATACGATCTTTAACCATAAGCGAGAAGATACGCTAGGCCTAAAAGCGCTGTCAACTTATATGTATTCGACGGGAGTAAATCAGATAAAGAAACCCTACGATCGCCGCTATCCTAAGTACTATTTTCATATCTATTAATCAAAAAGCGACAACTACCGCTGCTTACTCAGCTCTTTAACCACTGTTTCAAAAAAGGCAACACCCTCATTCAAATCTTCAATCTTGATAAATTCATCTTTGGTGTGAGCTTGATCAATTGACCCAGGCCCTAAGCAAACCGAAGGGATCCCTCCTCGACTCAACCAAGCCGCATCAGAAAACCATGGTGCACCAACAACCTCGGTCTCGGAAGCAGTACTCAGAATCCCTTTAATGTAAGGATTCGCTGGATCCACTTCCATGGGAAATCTTTCATCGCTCGATGGACTCAACGTCACGCCCCAGTCTTCTTGTTCACAAAGCGCTTCCAGCTTTTTTAAAAAACCAACCTCTCCCACCAACTCAGGAGTGGTCCTAAAATCAACCAACGCATAAGCCTCACTTGGCACAATATTCGGTCGAGATCCCCCATTAATAACGCCAATATTCATGGTTGGTTTCCCTAAAATAGCATGAACGGCCTTTTCTGATAATTCATCAAATGCTGCGCTCAACGAACCCAAGCCCGTCATTAATGACTCGATCGCATTCACTCCTAAATGAGGTTTTGAGCTGTGTGCGGATTTACCAGCCGCTGACACCTTGATCCACAAAGCTCCTTTCGAAACGTTCACCACCTGCAAAGACGTAGGCTCGCCAACCACTGCAAAATCATAATCACTGCCGTAATTATCC
>CALLBE010000185.1 GCA_938001985.1 uncultured Verrucomicrobiales bacterium
GACAACACGGCGCACACGTTCAGGAAAACGAGTCGCAATCGTCAAGGTGATCAACCCTCCAACAGAAGGCCCAATCGCCGCATGAAGCTGATTAATTCCAAATGATGTCACCAAATCCATGAAGGCGTTGGCTTGGTCTGCAATATGCAGTGAAGGGAACGAGGAGCCATAGGCCTTGCCCGTCTCAGGATTGATGCATTTAGGACCTGTCGAACCATAGCAGCCCCCTAAATAGTTAGGCGCGATGATGAAGTATTTATCGGTATCAATCGCCTTTCCTGGACCTACAAAATCAGACCACCAGCCCTCTTTATTCTCATCCGTCCAATAATCCTCAACACCCTCAACCTCAGCCGTATAACCCGACACATTCTGATTCGCTGACAAGGCATGAGAAATAATGATCCCGTTACTTTTATCCTCATTCAAGGTCCCCCAAGTTTGGTAGGCCAATTGAGCGTTATTCAACGCACTCCCATTATGCAATTTAAAGGGCGTGTTTTGAGTTAAGTTAAAAAAATGAGTTTTGTTCACAATAAAAGTAATCAAGTTAATGATACAAGAGAGCTCTCTCCTACGCAACCCCTAGGTCCAAATATTCTATCAAGGTCTGAACTCGCACCTCTACATCGGGCTCCATCATGAGCTCATGACGAAACGAAGGATCATGCACCAACTGTTGCGCGAGCAAATCCGTTAGCACCCCAAGATCATCAATATTATCCATCATTTGGCGTAGCGTGTGCTTCAACACATCAGGCATCGAGCTGATCGCAGGCTCGGCTGATTCACAAAGGGACTTGTTTAAAACCTCCGCTTGGAAACCAAGAACAGGGACATCAGGCAACGGGCTTATTTTAGCCAAAGGAAATGAGACCTCATCGGCTTCCACCCACTCCTCAAAAGCCACACGAATCACCCCTTGGAGCAAAACATGGTAAGTGCCATCAGGGTTTCGTCGCGCCATGCGAATCAACCCAGCAGTGCCCACTTTATTACAAGCTCGGTAATCACTCTCTCCCGCCTCACCAGAAGCCTGAAGGTCAGAAGACGCCTCGCCTATGCAAAAAATACAATCTTCCTCTAACGCCTTCTCAATGAGCTCAATATATTGAGGTTCAAAAACGTTAAGAGGCATCCCACTGTTTGGAAACAGTGCAGAATTAGGCAATATAATCACCCCGCAAACATCAGGTATTGCCAAACTCTCCATAGGTACAACCTTACCCTAATTTTTTAGCGATCAACTGAGAAAGTGTTTTCCCGTCCACTCTGCCTTCAGATTTTGACTGAGCTAGTTTCATGACCTGACCCATCTCTTTTTTAGACGTCGCACCTGTTTCCGCAATTGCAGCTTCAATCAATGCTGAAACTTCTGCCTCCGTTAACGGTTCTGGCAAGTATTGGTTCAAAATTTTGATCTCAGCTTTTTCTGACTCAGCTAACTCAGGTCTGCCATTGTCTTCAAACTGCTGGATTGAGTCTTGACGTTGCTTCACTTGCTTACGAATCACAGCCATGGATTCAGCATCAGTAAGCTCAGTCTCCAAATTGCCTTTTTCAATTGAGGCATTCGTCATCGCTGTTTTAAGAGCGCGCAGAGCGGCAAGAGCAACTTTATCTTTTGATTTCATTGCCGCCTTGATGTCATTCATTATTTGCGCTTTCATTATTGATCTTTTTTAGTGATTAAATTCGTTGATAGCAATTTCTGATACGTTACCAAGCAATAAAAAAGAATAATCCCACCAAAGAGGTAAGGTAAACTTTCTATTTTTTCCATAAAACCAGCCGAGGATTCTTTCTGCGCAATCAAAGACGCCACCACCCAGCCCATCACAGCATATCCTAGGTTGATAGCCAAACCCTTAACACTCAAGGCCGTTGCTCGCATCTCTTTGGATAAAATCACATTGAGGTATTTAGACATGATGAAATCCGCCCAACCTAAGTTCATGATCATCAATACGCCAAAGATCGCACCCCAGTACGGAATGCCTTGGATCAAAAAGACTAAAATCAATAATTGGAGCAACCCAAGGACAACAAACTCTCTGAGAGGGTTCTTCACCCACAGCCCCAACTGCTTCATCAAGTAAGGACTGTAAAAACCCAACACACCCGTTCCCAAGCCAATCAACCCAAACGACCAGACCGGAAAGCCAATGGCTTGATTATATTCACTGTTCAACGTTGTGTAAACACGCGCCACCGAATCCAGCATCACGCCTCCTGCAATGATTCGAATCCCCACAGGATGCTTCAGCAACCATTTCAGCACTTGAAAAACCTGACGCCCAGCATCCATCACACTCACACGATCTCCTGATTTTTTAGCCCCCGCAGTGGTAGTCGTCGCAGTCTCTGGTTCAATCATTCGGTTGGCTAAATACAAACAAATCACCGCCTGTATCAAACAAAGAATCAAGGGGTACATTCTCGTATTTCCTAAAGAAAAACCCCAAGGCTCAAGGAGAGCGTTGATGGTATCAGAATCGTATAAAAAACCTCCCAATAAAAGAATGAGAGAAAAACCAATAGAACGCACTTTTACATTTTTTCCCAAGACCCCTTCCCACTCATCTTCACGCCCTGAGGCCTGCAAGGAATCATAAGTAATTGCCTGATCCGCACCACTTGTCATTGCTTCTGAAAGTCCCGACAGCAAACGATTGCCCAAACACAACCAGAAAGCAAAAGCGGGAAAAAAAGGAATGAGCAATAAGAGCCCGATCTCCACAATAAACAAAACGCCTGAGAACTGAAGCAAGAGCTTACGCCCCAATAAATCCGCCATTGCCCCCGATGGAACCTCAAGCAAAACAATCACAATAGCCCAAATCGCATTGAGCAATAGAAACTCGTCATTACTAATCCCCAACGTCCCAAACAGCAACGCCATGATGGGATAATACGGGCGAGCCGTATAAAACAAATTCAGCCAACGGTAGCAAAAAACATTGCGGTCCGCTATTTGCGAAAGTGAAAGCGGAAGGTGAGAGGCCGTCGACATACTGATTTACGAATCTACTCGCCTCATCTGATCTCTTTTTTTGAAACCAGAAACGCTCTTACTCAATCACTCGCTTAACCACAGCACCAAGCTGCTCTAGCTTCTCGTCAATATTTTCATACCCACGATCAATGTGATAAAGTCTAGAAATTTCAGTCTCGCCAGAAGCAGTCAAACCTGCTAAAACTAAAGCGGCTGAAGCTCTTAAATCTGAAGCCATCACAGGCGCTCCCGATAGCTTTTCAACACCATGGACCACGGCTCTACCGCCATCCACCTCGATGTTCGCTCCCATACGCTTCAGCTCCGAACACTGCATGAATCGCTGTGGGAAAATCGTGTCTTCAATAATAGAAATACCCGGCGTTAGAGCCAACATAGCTGTGAACTGTGCCTGCATGTCCGTTGGGAAACCTGGGTAAGGAGAGGTGATGATTTCACAACCCTTTGGAGCGTCTCCTTTTTTAACAAAAACCTGTGTTCCTTCCTCATTAAACTCCACACAATGACCGGCTGAAACCAACATATCTTCAGCCACTTTTAAATGCTCACGGCACACACGCTTGAGCGTAATCCCTTCTTTACTCGCCATGATACCAGCCACCATGAACGTTGCAGCTTCGATACGATCGGGAATCACTCGATGATCAACGCCATGTAACTTTTCAACCCCTTCGATCGTAATCGTTCGAGTTCCATGACCTGAGATTTTAGCCCCCATGAGGTTTAAAAACTCGGCTAAATCGTAAACCTCAGGCTCACAAGCTGCAGATTCAATCACGGTCGTTCCCTTCGCGAGAACCGCGGCCATCATGACGTTATCCGTACCCAATACGGTCGGGCCATGCTTTCCTCTCAAATTAATATGAGCCCCCGTCAATCCATTAGGCGCCTCTACATTGATATCACCACCATCCATCGTGATTTCAGCACCCAAGGCTTCAAACCCTTTTAAATGCAAATCAATCGGCCTGTCTCCAATCACACAACCACCAGGCAACGAAACCTTAGCTCTCCCTAAGCGACCCAATAAAGGCCCCATCACACAGATGGAAGCTCGCATCTTGCGAACTAGGTCATAAGGAGCTTCATGCTGAATCCCCTTCGCCTCCGTTCTAACCGTTCCGCTGGAGCGTTCCACATGCCCGCCCAAGGCGTTCATGATTTGGATTAAATAGTTCGTATCCGAGACATCAGGAACATTACGAACAATACAAGGTTCCTCGGTCAAAAGAGTCGCTGCCAATATCGGCAAGGAAGAATTCTTTGAGCCGGAGATGTTGATGCTACCCTTAAGGTCAGCATCGCCTTGTACGATTAATTTATCCATATCTGAAAAGTTTCTAAAAAAAGGAGAGACTTCTTTCACCACAAACCACAACAAAGTTCAAACCATTTGTAGTGTTAATGAAAAATTAAATTACGTAGACAAGCCGTTACAACAAGCACCACACCCAAATATTAAAAAACAAACCACAACACACCTAAAAATAGCTTTTTACATCCACGCATCAGATTAAATAGACAAAAAAGCTATACACACTCATTTTATTGTTAGAAATTCAGGGGATGAAAAAAATAATATTAGGAATCACATCCGCAGCCACTCTGACTTTTGTTAGCTGTGCCGATATAACAACCCCATTGGCTGTAACCTCAAACAAAGGTGTTTCTTCTAAAATGGGAGAATCAAAAAGCGTTAGTATTTTAGGTCTTTTACAGACTGGCGATGCTGGTATTAACACCGCAAGAAAAAGTGCCGGTATTAATGAAGTGCACCATGTTGATGTTCACACAACAAGAGTATTAGGCGTATTGGAAGTTAACAAAACGCAAGTTTACGGTAAGTAAGCGCTTCTACCATCATCAATAAGAGGAAAACCTTATTGATGATTTTTCTCACCTTCTAGAAAGATAGCCGATCTCTTTTCTGAGACTAATTCTGTGTTGATTAACCTATTTTAATGTTTAAAAACGGCACTTCATTTTAACATTAAAAACTTACCCGTCATCTCTTCGGATATTAAACGAAACAAAAGACGAGAAGCAACCATGACGCCTTTTCAAACCCGAGTCTTAGAAGTCACCAAAACCATCCCTAGAGGGAAGGTCATCACGTATAAGACTCTTGCCTCCCTCTTGAATTCAAAAGCGTATCAAGCCATTGGACAGGCTTTAAAAAACAATCCAACACCCATCACGATTCCCTGTCACCGCGTGATAAAATCAGACCTCTCACTGGGCGGTTATTTAGGCAATCAAAGCCAACGAAAAAAAGAACTGCTCGCACAAGAGGGCGTTTTATTCACTCTCTCAGATCAAGTGAATCCGAATTTCGTCATCGACCAACTGTAAAGTTTCCTTAAGTCTGATTTTAGGAATGTACGCAGAATTGACATGGCTAATAATTCTCAACAGTGTCAATATTGTTATATTAGTTTTCAACAAATCCATCGCGAGATTCCTGTTCAAGGCATATAATGTGAATAATCACGAAACTAAAAAAGCAACACCAGACGTTTTAAAAAAGATAAAATTTACCGAAAAAACAGGGCGAAAAACCTTACTTTTAATATCTATCTTTAACTCTGTATTTCTTACTCTTGCCTACTTCCTATCCCAATAAAGATTGAGTCTTACTCTCTTAAAAAATTCACATCTAAACCCAAGCTTGCGAAATATTAAAACTAAGGTAACTTATTAAAGCCTCTTATCTTTCTTTTTTCTATGCCACTCCATTCTGAGAACAAACACCCCGCCAAGCGTTCTCCTAAGAAAACGGCTCGAAAAAGAGCTCCCAAGAGAGCTAAACAAAAGAAACGTTTAGCCAGTGAGAATCCGCGTAAAAATGAGAAGAGAAAATGGTGGTGGGCTCCTGCCAATTGGTTTGAAAACAAAGTCTTTGATGCGAACGGGCCCGCTTGGTTTGAAAAACTAGGCTCCTTTCTAATAAAAGTCAC